>JBQCJS010000522.1:0-3389 GCA_051952485.1 Thermomicrobiales bacterium
CATCTGGACGATGCTTCTCAGGATGTTTCGTGTAATGCGGCAGCGTAAGCATGACCGGTGAATCATGGGCGTGGGAGGCCCGGAAGGGGATGTGGGATGTATCGCCCGAATCCACTTCCGAACCTAGCCGACCCAGACGTTATAGAGGTAGAAGGCGCCGGTCGGTTCGGCGAAGAAGTTGTGGACGGTGTTGGAGACGCCATAGAGCGAGCGGCGATGGCAGACCGGCACGATCGGCGCCTGCTCCATCACGATCTCCTGCATCCGCTTGTAGGCATCGGCCACTTCCTGCTCGTCCAGCGAGGTCCGCCCGATGGCCAGCAGCTCCTCGTACTCGTCGTCCACCCAGTAGCTCGTGTTGAAGCCGGGCGGCAACGAGGCCTTGGAGAGGATGCCGTTGAACATGTCGTCGGGGAGGATCGGCGCGATGTTCCAGGACATCTCGGTGAGCTGGTTCTCGGGCGAGCGGATCTCGTCCATCCAGGTCACGGCCTCGGCGGACTGGATCGTGGTGGTGATGCCGACCGCGCGCAGGTTGTCCTGGATGACGGTGCCCATCTCCTCGGCGGCGAGCATGTTCGGGTCGCCGATGGGCACGCGGAAGACGATCTCGCTGTCCTGGTAGCCTGCCTCGGCCAGGAGGGCCTTCGCCTTCTCCGGATCGTAGGAGAAGAATTCCTCCACTTTCGGGTTGTAGACCGCGAAGGCGGGCGAGAGCGGCCCGTAGGCGATATCCGCCGTATCGGTGAGGACCGCGGAGACGAGGGTGTCCTTGTCGATGGCGTAGTTCATCGCCTGCCGCACCTTCAGGTCGGCGAAGGCCGGGAACTCGACGTTCATCGCCAGGAACCAGAGCGACCCCGTCGGACCGGACACGACGCGGTAGGCATCGTTGCCCTGGAGCTGCTGCACCATCTCGGCCGAAATCTGGACCGCGACCTGGACATCGCCGGAAACCAGCGCCGCCGTGCGGGCGCCCGGCTCGATGATGCCCCGGAACACGACCTGGTCCAGCGTCGGCGTGCCGCCCCACCAGGCGTCGTTCCGCGCCAGCACCACCTGTTGCCCCTTGTCCCACTGCTGGAACAGGTACGGGCCGGTGCCGACCGGGTTCTCCCCGAAATTCTCGCGGTACTGGGCGACGGCGTCCGGCGAGACGATGGTGAGATCGCCGATGCGGTAGAGGAACTTGTTGAAGGTCTTGGAGAGCGTGAACGTCACCGTGTAGTCGTCGACCACCTCGGTGCCGGCGAGGAAGTCGAACGACGACGGCAGCGTCCACTGCCCGAGGGGGTAGAACTCGTTCTCCGGATCGAACTGGCGGTCGTAGGCGAACTTCACCGCCTCCGCGTTGAAGGGCGTCCCGTCGTGAAAGGTGACTCCCTCCCGCAGCGTGAACGTCCATGAGAGGCCGTCCGCCGCCTGCTCCCAGGCGGTCGCCAATGCGGGCTCCACCTCGACCGTGCCCGGCTTGGCGCGCACCAGCCCCTCGAAGATCTGCGCGACCACGTTGCCGGTGGCGGCAGTGAGGGTCTGGTGGGTGTCCAGCGTCTCCGGATCGAGGTTGATGTCGACGACCAGGGTGCCGCCGGACCCCTCCTCGAGCACGCGTTCCTCCGGAGTGGCGTCCTGCGCGGCTGCGGCGGTGGCCGCGAACGGGGCGATGCCCGGCAGGCCCGCCGCGAGCGCCCCGGCGCCGATGGCCGCGCCCTTCACGAGATCGCGCCGGTCGATGCTGGGCGTTCCGATGGTCCTCATGGTCTCCGTCATCCGATCCTGCCTCCCGAACGGTCCTGCGATGCGACGAGCTCGCTGCTCGCGCTGCACGTGGGCGATGGGTGGGTCCGGCCGCCACCGCCCGTTCAATGCCTACGATGAGACGGTGACGCCCTCCAGGATGAGGTCCATGCTGGGGACGGCGGCGAAGTTCTGGACGTATTTCGAGACGCCGAAGAGCTGCTGGCGATGGCAGACCGGCACGATGGGCACCTCCTCCATCACGATCTCCTGGATGCGGAAGTAGGCCTGCTTCGCCTCCTCGGGGTCGATCGACGTGCGGCCGACCGGCAGCAGCTTTTCGACCTCGTCGTTCACCCAGTAGCTGGTGTTGAAGCCCGGCGGCAGCGACGCCTTGGAGAGGATGCCGTTGAACATGGCGTCCGGTTCCACCGGCGCGATATTCCAGGACATCACGGTGAGGTCGTTCTGCGGATCGCGGATGGTGTCCATCCAGGTCACGAAGTCCTGGGTCACGATGTTGGCGTTCACGCCCACTGCCCGGAGGTTGTCCTGGATGACGGTCGCCATCTCCTCGGGCGAGAGCATCCCGGAGCCGCCGATCGAGCAGTAGAACGTCACCTCGGCGGAGGCATCCCACCCGGCTTCCGCCAGCAGGGATGTCGCCTTGTCCGGATCGTAGGAATAGAGCCCCTCCACCGCCGGGTTGTAGTCGGTGAATGCGGGAGAGAGCGGTCCCTGCGCGACATCGGCGGTCCCGTTCAGGACGGCGGAGACCAGCGTCTCCTTGTCCACGGCGAAGTTCATGGCCTGGCGGACGCGGACGTCCTTGAAGTGCTCGTTCTCGACGTTCATGGCCAGGAACCAGAGGGCGCCGGTGGGACCGGTGACGATCTCGAAGGCGTCGTTCGTCTGGAGTTGCTGCATGATCTCCGGGGTGATCTCCACCGCGATCATCGTCTCGCCGCTCAGCAACGCTGCCGCGCGGGCTCCGGCCTCCGCGATCGCCTTGAACACCACCTGGTCCAGGGTCGGCTTCACGCCCCAGTAGTTCGCGTACGGCGCGAGGACGACCTGCTGGCCCTTGTCCCACTGCTGGAACGCGTACGGCCCGGTGCCGACCGGGTTCTCCGGGAACGTCTCCTTGTACTTCTCGACGGCGGCAGGGGAGACGATCGAGAAGCCGGCCATGCGGTACTCGAACTTGTTGAAGGTGCTGCTCAGGGCGATCTCGATCGTCGCCGGGTCCTTCACCGTCACCGACTTGATGAAGTCGAAGTAGCCGCCATTCGACCACTGGCCGAGCTTGTAGTACTCGTTGGTCTCATCGAACTGGCGATCGTAGTTGAACTTCACGGCATCGGCATCGAAGGGCGTGCCGTCGTGGAAGGTCACGCCCTGGCGGAGGTGGAAGGTCCAGGTCAGGCCGTCCTCGGAGCCCTCGTAGGATTCCGCGAGCCACGGTTCGACATCGAGGGTGCCCGGCTTCACCCGCAGCAGCGACTCGAAGATCTGCGTGGTGAGGAGGCCCGTCGTGGCGGCGAGGCCCTGCTGTATATCGAGGTTCTCCGGCTCGCTGCCGAGATCGACGATCAGCGTGCCGCCGCCGCTCTGCGCGCTGGCCGCAACCGAGGCGGCCGGCAGCATGGAGA
>JBQCJS010000523.1:0-14393 GCA_051952485.1 Thermomicrobiales bacterium
TGGGAGACGAGGCCGCTGCGCGCACACCTCGGCCCCGGTCACAAGCAGCACCACCTGTAACGCGGGGTGGAGCAGTGGCAGCTCGTTGGGCTCATAACCCAAAGGTCGCAGGTTCGAATCCTGCCCCCGCTCCCCTTTAGCAACACCACCACGATCGTCCCGATCGTGGTGGTGTTGCTGTTTGTATGGCAATACGGATATGCGAAGCTTCGTAGGAGAAACCGGCCGGCTCATTCGAGCCGGCCGGTTTCGGCGTTGCTAGAAGGTCTTCGCCCCGTTCACGGCCAGCATGATCGAGTAGAGCGAGGTCGTTGCTGCGATGAACAGGCGATTGCGCTTCGCGCCGCCAAACACGCAGTTCGCCACGCCCTCCGGGACCAGGACCTTGCCGAGCAGCGTCCCGTCCGGATGGATGCAGTGAATGCCGTCCGCCGCGCTCGTCCAGACGTTCCCTGCATCATCGAAGCGGAACCCGTCGAACCCGCCGTTCGTGGCCTCCGCGAAGACACGCCCGTTCTCCAGGGTGCCGGCGTCCGTCACGTCGAAGACGCGCATGTGACGGGGCGAGTTCGGGCCGGTGTCGGTCACGTAGAGGCGGGTCTCATCGGGTGAGAAGGCGAGGCCGTTCGGCCGGTCGAAGTCTTCCGCCACGATCCGCACGTCGCCGGTAGGGGGATCGACGCGGTACACGTAGTTGCCGCCAATCTCCGGATCGCTCTTGTGGCCTTCGTAATCGGACTCGATGCCGTAGGGGGGATCGGAGAACCAGATCGATCCGTCCGACCGGACCACGATATCGTTCGGACTGTTGAAGCGCTTGCCTTCGAACCGGTCGGCGATCACCGTGATCGAACCGTCGTGCTCGGTGCGGGTGATCCGGCGGTTGCCGTGTTCGCAGGAGACGAGGCGTCCCTGGCGGTCGACGGTGTGCCCATTCGTGTACCCTGCCGGCTGCCGGAAGACGCCGACCTGTCCGGTCGTCTCGTCCCAGCGCAGGATGCGGTCGTTCGGGATGTCGCTCCAGATCAGCGAGCGGTGCGCCGGAAACCAGGCCGGCCCTTCGGCCCAGCGGCATCCGGTGAAGAGGTGCTCCAGGCGGGCCGATCCCTTGTGGAGGGCGTTGAAACGGTCGTCGAGGACCACGAACGGTGAGTCGGCCATGAGGCGGTGCATTCCTTCCAGGTATCGGGACGACGAGTGCAGTCGATGCCGCTATTCACCGCTATCGATCGCCTCGCGTCAAGGACGCCGGTGCCTGCATCATGCGTTCGATGCGTGGTTTCCATTCCGGAGCCGTGGACCCGTCCGGCAATTCCTGATCGAATGAGCGGGGTGCCCGAGCCGGCGTCCGGTAGGCTTGGAAGCCGAGATCTCGTTCGTGCCCAGGCGTGCATTGGATCAGTGCCATGTCATCCCTTCCCCTCTCCATCCTCGATCGCTCGCACCTCCACGCGGGCGGGGATGCCGCGACCGCCATCCGGGAGACGATTGCCCGCGCCAAAGCGGCGGAGTCGCTCGGATTCCACCGCTTCTGGGTTTCGGAGCACCACGGCGTTCCCGGCGTTGCCGGCGCCGCGCCCGCCGTCCTCATCGCGGCGCTGGGATACGAAACCTCGCGCATCCGCCTGGGATCGGGCGGGGTGATGGTGCCGAATCACCAGCCCCTCGTGATCGCCGAACAGTTCGGCACCCTGGACATCCTCTTCCCGGGACGGATCGACCTCGGGATGGGCCGCTCCCTCGGCTTCATTCGTCCGGTCCGCGCCGCGCTTCGCCGGGATGCCTACGACACCGAAGCCTTCGCGTCCGACCTCGCGGAGATCGTCGCCTATCTCGACGGGACGGCGACGGTCCACGCCGCGCCGGGGGAGGGCGCCGCCGTGCAGCCCTTCGTTCTCGCGAACGGGGCGAGCGCGCTCGTCGCCGCGCACGCCGGCATCCCGCTCGTGATCGGCGGCCCGCGTGTTCTCGATCGGGACGAGGCCGGACGGACCGCGATCGATCGCTACCGGCAGGCGTTCCAGCCATCCCGGTTCGCCCCGGAACCGTCCGTCGTGCTCGCCGTTGCGGCGCTGGCGGCGGATGACGACGCGACGGGACGCGACCTCGCCTTGCCGGAAGCGTGGGCGTTCGTCGATGCGACCTCGCAGGGCGCCTACCTGCCGCTGGAATCGCCCGATGCCATCCGCGGGAAGACGCTCACCGCACGCCAGCGGACGCGCCTGGACGAGATGCTGGCGAACGCCGTCGCCGGCAGCATCGACACGGTGGCAGTGCGCATCCGGGAGCTCGTCGAGGCAACCGGCGCCGATGAGGTCCTGCTGACCGGCAGCTTTCACGCGCTCGATGCCGCGTTGCGGTCCGATGCCTTGATCGCGGAGGCGTTCGGCCTGGGTCGGCAGGAGATCGTCTCTCGTTGCGCCCTCGACGGCGGCCCTCTACGATGATGTCGATTGCAGGCGAACGTCCGGCATGGCGTGGAAGGTGGAGGCGTGATGTCGGGGGTGGTGCTGTTGCAGGCCGACGTGGACGAGAGCGCCGCCGTGCGCCACGTGCTGGACTGGGTCGAATACGCCGCCGTCGCGATCGAGGTGCTGGCGGTGATCGTCATCGTCGCCACCATCCTCTACGCGACCGCGTCCTACGCCATCGGGCGGTTCTGGAAAGCGCCGGAAGGATCGGCCTACAACGTCTACCGGGCGCGGCTCGGGTCGGGACTCCTGCTCGGGCTGGAGATCCTCGTCGCGGCGGACGTCATTCGCACCGTCGCCTTCGAGCCGACGATCGAGAGCGCCGTCATCCTCGGCCTGCTCGTCCTCATCCGCACCTTCCTTAGCTGGTCGCTGGTGGTCGAGATCGAGGAACGCTGGCCGTGGCAGGCGCCGCGCCCGGAGAACGTCGACACGCCGGGCAAGCAGCTGGAACTCCGCGCGAAATCCGGGCGGGACGACTCCCCGGCGTTGTGAGGACGAGGCGTCGCGGGCGCCCGGTTCACCCCATAGCGTCATCCCGGAAGGCGAGGCCACGTTCGGCGAGCTGGTCCCCCAGGAGGCGAATCGCCTTCGGGCCGACCCCGTGCAGCGCCAGCAGCTCCGCCGCCGTCTGCGCGGGCAGCTGCTCCAGCGTCGTCACGCCGATCGCCGCCAGCGCCCGGCGGGCCGGAGCGCCGATGTTGACGGGGAGCGCCGCCAATGGCGTCCCCGTGTCAGTCTCGCCGGGCAGGCTGGGCAGGCCGGGCACACGCTACTCCTTCACCGAACCGAGCGTCAGGCCATGCACGAAGTAGCGCTGCATGAACGGATAGAGCACGATCAGCGGCAGGATCGCGATCACGATCCCGGCCATTCGCACGTTCGGCGTGACCATCGACATCCCGGACGTGCCGAGGTTCTCCGTCACCAGGGCGTTCAGCGCCACCTGCAACGTGTACTTCTTGCTGTCGTTGATGTAGAGCACCACCGGCAGGAACTGGTTCCAGCGTCCCACCAGCTCGAAGAGCGTGATCGTCGCGATGCCGGCCTGCGACAGCGGCAGGTAGATCGTGCGGAAGATGTGGAAGTCCGAGGCGCCGTCCAGCTTCGCCGATTCGGCGAGGTCGTATGGCACGCCGGCGAAGAAGTTGCGCAGCAGCAGGATGCTGAAGCCGGAGACCATGCCCGAGAAGATCAGCGCCCACAGCGTGTTCAGCAGGCCGAGGTCCTTGTTGACGATGTAGAGCGGGATCATGATCAGCTCGCCGGGAATCGCCATCGTCGCCAGGATGAAGACGAGGATGAGGCGGCGGCCCGGCATGTCCTTCTGGATCAGGGTGTAGGCGGCGAGGCAGCACAGCGCGACGTGGAGGACGGTGCCGACCGACGTCACGATCGCGCTGTTGATGAACGCGCGCTCCAGGTCGAGGTTGGTCCAGACCGTGCTGAAGCCGTCCACGCTGAGGCCGCGCGGCCAGAGGATGATCCCATGCTCCATCGAGCCGAGCGGCGTCGAGAAGGCGACCGCCAGCACGTTGATGAACGGCACGATCATCATCAGGGTGAGCGCGACGAGGCAGACGACCACCACGCCGTGGAAGACGCGGTCGCTGGTGCTGTCGGCGGCGTGGGGGACGGTGGATTGGGACATCGGGTTCTCCATCTCAATCCTCCTGCCCGAAACCGGTGATCTTCCAGACCACCGCCGTCATCGCCAGCGTGGCGAGCAGCACCAGCACGGAGATGGCGCTCGCGAAGCCCAGCTGGTATTTCTGGATACCGGTGTCGTAGACGTAGGTCATGATCACATCCACCGCGTTCTTGATCACCCCGTTCCGCATCACGTAGCTCTGGTCGAAGATGCGGAGCAGCCCCAAAATGTTCAGCATGAAGACGACCTTCATCGTCGGCGCCAGCATCGGCAGCGTGATCTGGTACGCCTGCTGGAACCGCGATGCGCCGTCGATGCGTGCCGCCTCATAGAGCGATGGGCTGATGGCGGTGATGGCGGCGAGGTAGATGATGGCGCTGTAGCCCATGTCCTTCCAGATCGGCAGCACGATCATCACCCCGCGCGCCAGCGTGTCGTTCGTCAGGAAGCGGATCGGCCCCGCGCCGAACCGCGCCAGGATCTCGTTGACGAGCCCGCCGGACGGGTTCAGCAGGTAGATCCACATGCCGCCGATCACCACCCAGGAGAAGAGGTGCGGCAGGTAGACCGCCGTCTGCGCGGTCTTCTTGAAGATCATCAGCCGGATCTCGTTCAGCCCCAGCGCCAGCAGGATCGGCGGGAAGAACCCGAGCAGCAGGATGCCGCCGCCGATGATCAGGGTGTTGCGGACCACTTGCCAGAATTTCGCGTCGTGCAGGACATCCGTGTAGTTCTGCGTGCCCACCCACTGTGCGCCGCCGAGGAGCTTGAACTCCTGGAAGCTGGAGATCACGCCCTGATAGAGCGGGTAATAGACGAACACGCAGAAATACGCGATGACCGGCAGGATCATCACGTAGAGCCAGAGATGGCCGCGCATCCGCTGGATCGTCCGGTTCATATGTCTGTGCCCCCCAACCCGATGACGATGCGGCCCGGTTGATTGCCGCCCGCCCCATGGTCGCCGAATTGCCGGTGCCCGTCACGCGGGGCATCCCGGCCCGCGTCCTCCAACCACCACAACGCCGCACGGTGGGAGCCGGGTTTCCCCGAATCCCACCGTGCGCGGCGTGCTGGAATGAGGGATCGCTACCCGTCGATCAGGCCGGCGCTGAGCAGGGCATCGTGCATCGCGGCAACGCCATCGGCGGGCGAGAAGTCACCCATGATCGTCTTGATGATGTGCTCGTCGAGGATCGGCACCACATCGGTGTCCCACTTCTCGTCGGTGACGGCGAGGTAGCCGTGCGTCTTCGAGATCTCCTGGGCCGCCGCGAGACCGGGGAGCTCGCCGATCGGGTTCGTCCAGTTGGAGTTGTAGGGAGTCGGATCGCCGTGATCCATCCCGTGTTCCTTGCCCAGGTCGGTGAGCGTGTAGACCCCGTTATCCACGGTGTAGTCGTTGCCCTCGATCCCGAGCGAGCCGAGCGTGATCCCGGGGAAGGTGTTCCACCACTCGATGAAGAAGAACGCCGTGTCCGGGTCGGTGGCGTTCGCCGGGATCGTCCAGACGCTCGGGGAGCCGCGGCTGATGATGACCTTGCCGTCCGGGCCTTCCGCCGCCGCGATCCCGGCGGCCTGGAAGGGGCTGTCGGGCTCGGCGGTCTTCACCTGCGAGTTGAAGAGGCCGACCCACGTGTCCCAGTAGGTGACCATGCTCAGCTTGTTGGTCATGAAGAGGTTGCGGAAATCGGCGGTGGTGGCGGTGGCGAAGTTGGGATCGTACAGCCCCTCCTTGAACACCTTGGCCAGCCACTCGTAGACGGGGATCGCGGCCTCGGTGGCGTAGGGGATGGTCTTCTTGCCATCGACCGTCGCGTAGCCGGGCAGCACGCCCTGGGAGCTCATGAACGGCTGGATGTCGTAGGTGCCGGCGGTGCCGAGCCCGAGCGGCTTGGAGCCGTCGCCGTTCGGATCGCCGTCGCGCAGGGCGACCATCGTGGTGTAGAGGTCGTCGAGGGTCTTCGGCGTCTCCAGGCCGAGCTTGTCCAGCCAGTCCTGGCGCAGCGTGATCATGCGCGCGCCCTCGAACTTCTGGAAGGCGGAGTAGTACTTGCCGTCGATGTCCAGCATCTTCCACTCGTCGGTGGGGATGACGGTGGGATTGGAGAGGATGGCCGACCCCTTGATCCGGTCGGTGAGGTCGGTGAGCGCATCCTGCCCGACGAGCATCTGGACGGTGGTCTGGTTGGTGTAGATCAGGTCGTACTGCACCCCGGCGGCAAGGTCGGCGAGCAGCTTCTGGTTGTAGTCGGCCGTGGGATGGACGAGATCGACCTCGATGCCGGTGAGGCGGGTGATCTCCTTGGCGAAGAGCGCATCCTCCTCCGGCGTCTTGCCGCCGACGACGGCGCTGAGGATGCGGAGCTTCTTGCCCTGCAGTGGGAGCTGGGCGAGCAGGTCGTCCTGGGCCTTGGCGAAGGCGGGATCGATGGCCTTCGCGGCAGGCGATGCGGCCGGAGAGGCCTCCGGCGATGCGCCGGGTGTGGCCTGGGCGCCCGCGAGGAACGGCGTGCTCCCGGCGAGCGCGGCGGCTCCGGCGATAGCAGCGGAACGCGAAACGAGCGTGCGACGGTCGATTCGTGAAGCCATGAGACCCTTCCCCCTGGAGTATGGCCATCATCCGGTCCCGAAGGTGCGGTCGCGGGGCGATGGCAAGAGCGATTGGAATCGTGCGTGACCTGCTGGCCGGAAGGTCCCCTTCCGGCGCCGCGGCCCTGGCCGATTCCCTGGCGCACTCAGAGTATAGGCAGCCTGGGGGTGAATTGTGAAATCGTTGTCATGGCCCCAACGGGCTGGGAAGCCGTGCCGGGGTATGACTGGACCGTCCTCCTTCGCCCCGAAGGCCGCCGGCGTCCGCCGCCCGGTCAGCGTGCGGCGATCGCCGCGTCGTCCGCCCCGGTGAGCCACAGCGCCTCGCGTTGCAGCAACCGGACCGCCCCGTCGGCATCGAAGGCCTCCACGCCGTGGCCGATCGCGTCGTAGACCACCCGGTTGCCCGCCGCATCCGTCGCCCACGCCAGCGGATGCTCGATCCCCTCGTACGTGTGCGTGGCCAGCACCGTGATCTCCGGCTCCGTCTGGAGGAACGAATACATCTCGTCGTAGATCGGGAAATGGGTATCCATTCCGGCGACGATCGCGTGGGCGCCGGTCTTCACCGTCACCGTGGCGTTCGAGATTGGCGGGTGCATGGACGTCCCCGGCAACCAGACGCCGCCGATGCGCTGCTTCCAGGCCGGATCGTGCGCGAAGATCGCCGAGGAGAGGTGGCGCACCATCAGCGGGCCGCCCCGCTGCACGTAGGCATCGATCGTCGCCCAGGCATCGGCCCACGCCGCATCGTCGGCGTCGTCCGGCCCCTGCTTGCCATTCGCGGCGTTCAGGATCAGGAGGTCAGCAGCGGCACCGGCATCCTCCAGCTCGTCCGCGCGGATGTTCCGGGGACGGAACCCCCGGATGCGGGCGTCGATCTCCACCGCGCGCAGGATCTCGGCGATGCGCTGGGAGGTGGCGGCGTGGTCGTGATAGGGGCCGTCGAAGCGATCGGCGCCGGAATAGATGATGGCCTTCTTCATGGCGGTGCCTCCGTGGGTATGGAAGGGGCGTGTCGGTCCGGAGGTTTCAGGCGGTGGACGTGGACGTGGACGTGGACGTGGACGTGGACGTGGACGTGGTCGTGGGCGTGGGCGTGGACGTGGACGTGGTCGTGGGCGTGGTCGGCGTCGGTGCCTCGGCGGGGAGCAGCCCTTCCGCCTTGAGGTGGTCCCACAGCGCGTCCGGGATCGGGTACGTCCACCAGGCTAGGTTCTGGCGCATCTGCGCCGCCGTCTCCGGGCCGGTCAGCAGGCCGCGCACGGCGGGATGGGCCAGCGGGAATTGGATCGCGGCGGCGGCGGTCGGCACGCCGTGGTGGCGGCAGACGGCGGCGATGCGGGCGACCTTGTCCCGCGTGGCGTCATCCAGCGGGGCGTAGAAGAGGCGCGGGTTCGGCTGGCCGTCGATCAGGCCGCCCGCGAGGGCCTGGGCGATCACCACGCCGATGCCCTTCTCCTGCGCCAGTGGCAGCAACTCGGCCAGGCCGTCCATCACCAGCAGCGAATAGCGCCCCGCGACGAGGAACCAGTCGATGTCCGTCTCCCGGGCGAAGCGGATGAAGGGATCGACGGTCGTCAGCCCGACCCCGATCGCGCGGATCACGCCCTGGTCGCGGAGGTCGGCGAGGACGGGAAAGGTCTCGCCGATCGCCTGGTCGATGTGCTGGTTGGCGTCGTGGATGTGCAGCAGGTCGATGCGGTCGACGCGGAGGCGGGCCAGGCTCTCGTCGATCGAGCGCAGGATGGCGTCGGCGGAGTAGTCGAACTCCCAGCCGGTGCCGGCCTCGCCCTTGCGCGGAGCCCCGAGCACCGTCCGCCCCACCTTGGTCGAAAGGATGTAGTCGTCGCGCGGAATCCCGGCCAATGCCCGCCCGACGAGGACCTCCGAGCGGCCGGTCCCGTAGAAGGGCGCCGTGTCGATGGTCCGGATGCCTGCCTCCCAGGCGGCATCGAAGGCGCCGAAGGCGGTCTCGTCGGAGATCCAGTCGCGGCTCATGCCGGAGGACCCGAAGCCGAGGTGGGGGTTCGCGCCGAGCGCGGAGGTCGGGTGGTTGCGGGCGAAGAGGTCGAGATTGGGGCGATGCGGCTCCGGCGGTCCGGATGCGGCTGGAGACGAGGACGCTGACAAGGGACCCTCCCGGCGGTGGCTGTAGCTGTGGTTGTGGCTGTGGTCGGTGTCTGTCGCGAACGCTGGCTGTATCTCCAGTATCGCGTGCGGGCGCTGTCAACGCCACGGGGAGCGCCACGGGGAGCGCCACGCGGATCGCCATCCGGGGTCCCGGGCAATGGCGGCGTGGGTATGCGTTGTGCGCATCGCAGCCAGCAATCGGGCGACGGCGGCGGATGGATGGGGGAGTGGGTGCGGCGATGCGACGGTGGCTGCGGAACAACGGGCTGGCGGTGACGCTGCTGGCGATCTTCCTGGCGATCCTGGTCGGGCAGAGCATGGTGGGATGGCGCGTCTACAACCAGGACCAGCGCGAGCATGGCGAGGCCGAGGTCGGCTACATCGCCTACCTGCAGACGCCGTCGTTCGTGGAGGTCACCTTCGAGAACTGGGAGAGCGAGTTCCTCCAGATGGCCGCCTACGTCCTGCTTACGGCGTGGCTCTTCCAGCGGGGATCGGCCGAATCGCGCGACCCCGATGCGACGGAGGGCGACGACGGGGGCGCCCCGGAGACCGACGGCGACGATCCGCAGGGGCATCCCCCCGACGAGCGGCCCTGGCCGGTGCGGAAGGGCGGGATCTGGCTGAAGGTCTACGAGAACTCGCTGGCGATCGCCTTTGCGCTGCTCTTCGCGATGGCCTTCATCCTCCATGCCATCGGCGGGGCAGGGCAGTACAGCCAGGAGCAGGAGGCGCATGGTGGCCAGGCCGTCTCTACGCTCCAGTACCTCACCACCGCGCAGTTCTGGTACGAATCCCTCCAGAACTGGCAGAGCGAATTCCTGGCCGTCTTCGCGATCGTGGTGCTGACGATCTTCCTGCGCCAGAAGGGTTCGCCGGAATCGAAACCCGTCGACGCGCCGCATCACAAGACCGGCGGCTGACCCGGCGCAGCGGTGTTCCACTGCACATGCCCCGTCATGTCGTCCCGATGTGTTGCGTCCAGTCCGCTCTGGCCCAACCCGGCACCGGGCCATGTCGCCGCCGGGATTCCCCGGAGAGGCGCCCCTCGTGGTGGTTGCCGCCACGCCGGAAGCGACCTGCTTCGTTGCTCGCGTGACGCATCATTCCGCGGTGGACGCGAGAATCTCCCGCGCACGGACCTCCCGCGCCTCGGCCAGCGGCTCGATGAATTCGTACATGCCGCGCAGGGCGTCCCGGCGGTGGCGGCCGGTCAGGTAGTCGACGTAGAGATGCCCCTTCAGGTGATCCGTCTCGTGGATGAAGCAGCGGGCGATGTAGTCGTACCCCTCCACCGTCACCGGATTGCCTCGCCAGTCCACCCCGCGCACGATGGCGTGGTCGAAACGGGCGACGTCCTTGTAGATCCCCGGCACGGAGAGGCACCCCTCGCTGTCCGTGATGCGCTGGGAGGCGTTGCCCTCGTCGTCCGGCGTGCCGACCTCGATCACGGGATTGCAGAGATGCCCGACCTCGCGCCGCCCGTCATCGGCGATGTCGAACGTGAAGAGCTGGAGGCCGATTCCCACCTGGTTCGCCGCCAGCCCGACGCCCTCCGCCGCGTACATCGTCAGGAACAGGTCGCAGACGAGCTGCTCCAGTTCCGGCGTGCCGAACTGCTCCGCCGTGACGGGCGCGCAGGGTTCCCGCAGGACGGGATCGCCCGCGACGAGGATGGGGAGCAGGTGCCCGCGCAGGGCCTCCGGCGCAATGGCGGGGTAGGCCACGACGGGTTCGCCGTTGACCCAGGTTTCCGGCGGCATCTGCGGGTCATCAGGGAAGGTGGCAGGTTCACGGTCGGACATGCGTGGGACAACTCCAGAGGGAAGAGATGGCCGAGGGAGGGCATCTGGCCCGTTCGGCGGAAATTCATGGGATGATCGGGAAAATCCCGACACCTGTTCGCTTGTCAAACCCGGGAGGCAGAACGAGAATCGGAGGAACATCCACTGGCCGGTTCGCCCGGTGGTTCCGTTTGCCCTGATACGATGGCGATTCCCGCCCGGGGCGAGGGGGCCGTCGTGGATCAAGTATCGCCCACCGGAGGGACCCAGGAAGCACCATGTCCAGCACACCCCGCGTCATTGGGGGCAAGCGCACCCAGCACTTCGATTCTTCCGGCGTGAAGCTCCCCGACGAGGGGTTCCGCCGGTTCGCCACCTGCGTCGGGCGATCCGCCCTTCGCCATTGCCCCTATTGCGGCGGCGCGCATATCTTCAGGAACTGGTTCTCGCTGAAGGAACGCTGCCCCACCTGCAACGTCCTCTACGAGTACGAGGACGGCTACACGGTCGGCGCGTACGCGATCAACCTCATCATCACGGAGTTCATCGCGGTCGGGATCACGCTCTCGCTGCTGATCTGGTCCGGCATGTCCGTGCTCGCCCTCCAGATCACCGGCGCCAGCCTGGCGATTGGGCTGCCGATCTTCTTCTATCCCTACGCGGTGCTCCTCTTCATCTGCCTGGACCTCGCCTTCCACCATCCCGGCGACTTCTCCGAACGTCCGCGGGTCTAGCCGCGCTCACCCGAATGGCCACGCCCACATCCACATCCACCGCCACGGTCCGGATCGCGCCATCCGGGCCGTGATCGTGATCGTGGGCGTGGTATCGTGCCGGGACGCAAGATGGGCGGATCGACGTTGAGGCCGAGCGGAGGGCGGGCAGTGCGCTGGTACATCAGCTTTCACGGTGGGGACGAGGCCGGGGCCTGGAACAACATCCACAGCTTCGATCCGGAGGGCAAGCCCCTCGGCAAGGTGCTGGCCACCCATTCCCTCCCCTCCGGCCTCGCCCTCCGCGAGTTGCGCGGCTTCGCCTTCGGTCCCGGCGGCGACCTCTACGTCGCCAATGCCTGGCGCAACGCCTCGCAGGTACTGCGCTTCGGGGGCCAGCGCGAGGAGGACGGGCGGCATCCCTTCCGCGCCATCTACGTGGAGCAGCACCGCACCAACCCCGGCCTCGCCCATCCCTTCGACGTCGCCTTCGGCCCGGACGGCCATCTCTACGTGCCCAGTCAGGACACCAACGTGGTCGGGCGCTACTACGGTCCGGAGGCCACGCCGGACCAGCGCGGCACGCCGATGCCCCATCCCCCGGCGCTGGCGCACGACGCTGTCGCCCTCATGCCTGGCACCTTCGTGCCGTCGGAGAAGCACCATCGCTCGGGCGTTCGCACCGTGCGGCGGGCGATCTTCGGTCCGGATGGCCATCTCTTCGTCGCCGATCGCGACGCCGACCGCGTGAAGCGGTACGACGGGCAGACGGGCTCCCTGCTCCGGGAATACCGGCATCACCACCTGACGACACCCGTCCACCTCCTCTGGGACGCCGGGCGGGATCGCCTGCTGGTCGGCAGCCGCGACCGCAACGCGATCTTCGCGATCGCGCCGGACGATGGCAATGGATCGGTGACGCCATTCGTCGAGCCCGGTGCTGGGGGGCTGCACGGTCCGGCAGGCATGGCCTTCGGTCCGGATGGCGCCCTCTACGTCTGCAGCCGCGAGGCGAAGCAGGTGTTGCGCTTCGACGCGCAGACCGGGAAGCCGGATGCGACGCCCTTCCTCGACGACCTGCACGACTTCCCGGAGTTCATTGCCCCGATCGCGGACTGAGCACGTTCCGTCGCCGCCCGCGAAGGCCGGACCAGGAGCCATGCCAGAACCGATGATCGCCTGAAGCGACCCAGGCAGTCCCACGCGATGGCCGACTAACCGCGACATGGAATCCGGCAGGCTCGCGCGGATTTGGCAGGCACTCCGTGGCGGGTTAACAAGCCCGTGGCGCGGGATCATCGCGGTCTCGTCGATGTGCCTTCGTGGCCGCCTCGCGTGGCATGGAGCGTCTCGTGCCGTCACGACGCACCGTATGCGATGTCCGGCGGCCACCGCCCGCGGCGACCACTGCGAGGGGCCGCAATTACGGGAGGGCCAGGAGGCTGCATGGCGCGATATGGGCGCAAGGGCCCCGGTGCGTCCGCAGGCCGGAATCGGACCGTTCATGGCATTCATCGCAGGCGGTCCGCGACCACGTCGCCGCATGGGCGGTCAGAACCCCCCGCCGGTCCGAGCAACTCGCGGAATCCATCGCACCGGACACGGTACGGACGCGAAACCCCGGGGGCGAGCACTACGCTCGCCCCCGGGGCTGACGCCGAACGCCATCTGGAATGGACGGGATCAGGATGTGGTGAAGATCGACTTCGCCTCCAGGCGCTTCACGATCTCGGCCAGCATCGCGTCGTCGACCGCGCCGATGCCGGGAGCCGTCAGCTGGGGCTCGGCCTCCAGTACCGGCGGCGCGAACTCCTCCGGTCGCCCGTCCTCCACCACCAGCTCGGACCCATCCTCCGGATGCGGCCCCTTCCAGATCTCGCCCACCCGCGCGAAGTCCTTCGGGTTGTTCCGGTAGAGGATGCGGTGCAGCCCGGCATCCTCCAGCACCTTCGCCTCCGGGAACTTCTGGTTGCTGATATCCGGGATCGGGAAGAGCGGGCGCAGGTCGGCGCCGGTCAGCACCTCCAGCGCCCGGGCGTAGGCGACGACATGGACGCCGCCGCGCACCAGCAGGTAGCCCGTCATCGCGCGGACGGTCGGGTCGTCGGTCGTCTCGTAGACGCGGATCTTGTTCGCGCGGGCGCCGCACTCCAGGAAGAAGTTGTGCAGCAGGTCCAGCTTCAGGTTGCCGCTGGAGAAGACATTGTCACCCGTCCAGGGCCGGCCCATCGAGTCGATCGGCAGGGCCGTCTGCCCGCTGGCGACGAAGTGGAGGACGTTGCGGTCGTTCTCGATCCCGCGCAGGGGCACAGCCGACGGATCGGTGCCGCGCTCGGTGGCTCCGGTGAGCAGCAGGTTGATCGTGTAGGTCACCGCCTCGATGTGGTTGTGCTCCTCGGCGGCGATATTCGCGATCAGGTCGTAGAACGGGCGCGCCGCCTTCGCATCCTTGTCGCGGAAGTTCATCGTCTGGAACGTGTAGTTCATCAGGGTCGACATCTCGCCGAACTTGCCGCCCAGCAACTCCTGCACGACGGAGGCGCCGTTCGGGTTCGGGGCCTGAGGGATGGGCAGGTCGACAGCGACACGGTCGAATCGGGTGATCATGATGCGGTCCTTGAACTCTCCGGAGTGAGGTCCCCACGATCTGCGCGTTCCTGCTCCGGCACAGCATGCCTATGCACCATCGGTGCCGAGGCCACGAGAACGGAGCGGCACCCGGCGTGCGAGCGAATCGGTAGCGTTGGCCGCTCGCCCCGATTCATGAAGGACTTCTCCTGCCATGCCCGAACCGACTCCCCATCCCCTGCTGCTGGTCGACCTGCAGCACGGCTTCCTGAACGACTTCACGCGGCACATCCCGGAGCGCGTGGTGCGCCTGCTGGAGCGCGACCGCACGCACTACGATCCCGTCCTCGTGACCCGGTTCATCAACATCGAAGGGGGACCGTTTCGCCGCTTCCTCGACTGGCACGGCTGCGCGACCTCGCCGGAGACCGATCTCGTCCCCGAGATCATGCCGTGGGTGGAGGAGGAGCATGTCTTCTCG
>JBQCJS010000524.1:0-2924 GCA_051952485.1 Thermomicrobiales bacterium
GGACTTCCCCTATTATAGGTAGCTCGATCATTGAGCAGCTCCTTGAGGCGTTCAACCTCAAGGAGCGTTCTTGAAGCGATGCTACTTGCAACTGTTCTCATGGATACTACTCAATTGGAGCGGAGAGCGAAACCTTCAAGACATCTCATTCTCAGGAACTAGTCAGCCTGAAACCGCTCCAATTGTATCAGTGGTACGAGCGTCCCGTGGCTGGCCAGTTCATGATACGAACATCGGCTCCATGTGCCACTCGTTGACGAGCGCCGTCATCTCCTCGTCCGTCGGGCGCGTCTGGAACCGCTCGGCGGCGTCCAGCACCTTCGGCAGGATGGTGATGTCGCCGACCGTGTTCAGGAAGACGCCCTCCCGGCCCAGCACCCACCAGACCGCCTTGTCGATCGCGTCCTGCTCCTGCAGCGGCTCGTACCACGTCGCGGTCGTCTGCGGACGGTCGCCCCACGGTGCGCGAGTGATCGCCTTGATCGTCTGCACGGCGACCTCCCGTTCCTTCGCCGTCGCGACCACCGTCTCGAAGTCGTGCGCGTACTGCGGGTTCGCCATCATCGGGTAGTTGAAGGGCAGCAGGATCGAGTCGAAGCCGAATCGGGCCAGCGATTCGCTGTGCCGCGCCGGAACCTCCGTGCCGTGCCCGGTCACGCCGATGAAGCGGACGAGGCCCTCCTCACGCGCCTGGATCGCGGCATCCAGCGCGCCGCCGGGGCCGAGCGCCGTCTCCCACTCCGCCTTGTCGACGAGGTTGTGCAGCTGGATCAGGTCGACCTGGTCCGTCTGCAGGCGTTCCAGCGAGCGCCGGATCTCGTCGTAGGCGGCATCGTAGGTGCGTTCGCCGGTCTTCGTCGCGAGGAAGAAGTCGGCGCGGTGCTTCGCCATCCACGGGCCGAGCCGGAGTTCGGCGTCACCGTAGCTGGCGGCCGTGTCGATGTGGTTGATGCCGTGCTCGATGATCGTCTCCATCGTGCGGTCGGCGTCGGCCTGGGAGACGGCGCTGAGGGCCGCCGCGCCGAAGATGATCCGGGTCGAGATGTGACCGGTGCGGCCGAAGGCGAGCGTGGGGATCATGCGATGCTCCTTCTGGGAGGTGAGAGGCGAACGGAGTGAGCAGCAAGGGGGCCAGGCGGAACGTCCTTCCAGCGTAGCACGGTGGTTGCCACGCCAGACCCTCCGCTCGTTTCGCTCGCCTCAGTTCTCGCTCATGACGGCCAGGATGCTCTCCGCCAGGTAGGGCACATCGTTGATGGAGACGCCCGCGATGTTGATGCGGCCACCGTTCGTGCCGTAGACGCCGTACTCGTCGCGGAGGCGCGTCATCTGGGCGGCGCTCAGCGGCAGCACGGAGAACATGCCCTTGTGACGGCGGACCGCCTGCAGCGCCGGATCGGGCGTGTGTTCCAGGAAGAGATCCGCCAGTGCCGTCCGCACGCCGTGGATGCGGTCGCGCATGGCGTTCAGCTCGTCCTCCCATTCGGTCCGCAACTCGGGATCGGCGAGGATCTCGGCGACGATCGCCGCGCCGTGGTCCGGCGGCATCGAATAGTTCGTGCGGGCGAGTGTCTGGAGTGTCGCGGTGATGGCGGGCTTCGCGTCCACCGAGGCGCTGATGACGATCGCGGCGCCGGTGCGTTCGCAGTAGAGGCCGAAGTTCTTGGAGCAACTGACGGAGAGGAGCAGCTCCGGCACGATCTCCACGAAGCGGTCGAGACCCGCGACATCGGGGCGCAGCCCATCCCCGAGACCCTGATAGGCGAGGTCCACCAGCGGCAACAGGCCCTGCTCGACCACGAGCTTGCCGAGCGCCTGCCAGGTGTCGATATGCAGGTCGGCGCCGGACGGATTGTGGCAACACCCGTGGATGAGCACCGCGTCGCCCGCCTTCGCGGCCCGCAGCTGCCGAAGGATGCCCTCGCCATCTGCGGCGCCATCGGGCGTCAGGTAGTCGTACTTGGCGATCTTCAAACCCGCCGCCTTGAAGAGCGGCTCGTGGTTGCCCCAGCCAGGGTTGCTGATCCAGATCGTCGCATCCGGGTTCGCGACCTTGATCAGGTCCGCGAGCAGCCGGAGCGCGCCGGTTCCCCCGACCGACTGGATGACGGTCGCGCGCTCGATCACCGCGTGGTCGGAGAGGACGAGATGCGGGATGAGGCGGTTGAACTCCTCGTTGCCGGAAAGCCCGCGATAGGTCTTCGATTCGCGTTCGAGGTTGATCCGCTGCTCCGCCTTGTGGACGGCCTCGAAGACCGGCGTCTCACCCTCACCGTCCTTGTAGACCCCCACGATCAGGTCGAGCTTGTTCGGGCGAGGATCGGCCTTCATCTGCGTGTTGAGGGCGAAGATCGGGTCGGCGGGCAACGCGGGCAGCGTTTCGAGGATGGGTCGCGACATGGGGAGCGGTCCTTTGGCTGCTGGACGACGAGTACCAGGATTCGGGAGCGGCGTAGCGCTTCCCGAGAACGCATCGGCTTCGTCAAGTATCGCATTCGCACCGCCTCCGACGATCCCGAGCGCGAATGGGTGTTCTCCCCGATGCCGGGATGACGTGGATGGCGGACCATCAGGGCACACCCCGCGGCATCCGGCGCAGACACAGGAGGAGAACGTGGTCACGATATCGATCTCCGTCGAAGGAGCTTCCGGCACGACATGGGAACGGCTGGCCATCATCACCGAAAGCATGGAGGCCTCGTCGCTGCACCGGCTGTTCGTCTCCGATCACCTCGTCGGGCCCGTTCCGCCGGATTTCCCGAACGTCGAGGCCCTGATGTCGCTGGCCTACGTCGCCAACAGGACCTCCCGCATCGGGTTCGGGACGCAGGTCGCACCCCTCACCCTCCGGGACCCGGTGCTGCTGCTCCGGCAGGCCGCCGCGCTCCACAGTCTCAGTGGGGGGCGCATGGTGTTGGGGGTGG
>JBQCJS010000525.1:0-17346 GCA_051952485.1 Thermomicrobiales bacterium
GATGGATCAGCACCGCATGGATGTCCTGCTGGCGCAGGTAGCAATAGGCGCCGCCATACGAGGACGGCACGCGCCGTCCGAGCCAGCGTCCATATTCGGCGCGATCGGTGGTGATCCACAGCCGGTCCGTCGGCAGCGCGAGCGTGCTCACGTACCGGTCGATCAATGCCACCAGATCGTCATCGCAGGCATGGAGCCTCATTCCGCAGTCACCTCGTCCCTCCCATTGCCTGGCCCTCCCCGTATAGTATGGCGACAATCGATTCCCGGCCCCATCCCGGAACCGTCGCCACGCCAGCCGCCGTGACGCCACCACCCCAGCAGGAAACGCATGGACGATCCCCAGAACTCCGCGACACCCGACGCATCCGGACTTCGCGTCGAGACACCATCCGCCTTCTTCGGCGTCACACCCGGAGAGGATCGAGTCCTCGTCCGCTGGCAGGCGATGCTGGCGTATTTCGATCACCTTGCCGCGAACAGCGATCGCCTCGTCGTGCAGCGGATCGGCCAATCGACCGAAGGACGCGACCTCGCACTGCTGGTGGTCGCCGCACCGGAGGTCCTTTCCGACCTCCAGGCCGTCAGGGCTCGACGCGCCACCCTGAACGATCCCGCCCACATCTCCGATCCGCGTCTGGCGGATGGCTCAGCTGCGGGTGATCGCGCCGTGGTGCTTGTCACGTCCGCGATCCATGCCACCGAGGTAGGTTCGGTCCAGCTCTGTCCCGAACTTGTCCACGACCTCGTCACCCGCGACGACGCCGGGATCACCCGGATGCTCGCGCATACGATCCTCCTGATCGTTCCGACGCTCAATCCGGACGGCATGGACCTCGTCCACGACTGGTACGAGCGCACCCTCGGCACCGAGCAGGAAGGATCGACGCCACCAGCGCTCTACCACCGCTATGCCGGCCACGACAACAACCGCGACTGGATGCACCATCGACTCGCGGAGTCGCGCGTCCTGATCGAGGGGGTCCACAAGCCGTGGCGCCCCCACATCGTGCTCGATCTCCACCAGATGTACGACAACGGCAGCCGGTACTTCGTTCCGCCCTACATCGATCCGATCGAACCGAACGTCGATCCCCGCCTGATCGCCAATGGCAGCGCCCTGGGCAACCACATCGCCGCCCGGATGACCGCCCGGGGACAGACCGGAGTGGCCACCGGCCTGCTCTTCGATGCCTACTCCCCGTCGCGGGCATGGTCCCACTATCACGGTGGGGTCCGCATCCTCGCCGAGGCCGCCAGCGCAAAGATCGCCAGCCCGATCAGCCTCACGCCCGACGACCTGGCGGTGCATCGCGGCCTCGATCCCCGGTTGCCCCGGATCGGCTATCCCATGCCGTGGACGGGCGGCGAATGGCGCCTCCGCGACATCATGGATTATCACCGCGAGGCCGTTCTTGCGACGGTCGATCACGCCGCACGCAATCATCAGTCCTGGCTGGCCGATCAATGGGCCGTCTTCGCCGACACGGTGAACCACCCGCCCGATCACGCATGGGTAATCCCTCCCCTGGAACACCAGCTCGATCCCGCCGCCGCCCGTGACCTGCTCACGGTCCTCCAGCGCGGGGAGGTCGCCCTCGAACGCCTCGACCAGGCCGAGACGGACACCAGCGGCACCCTGCATACCCGCGGATCGTGGATCGTGAAGCCTGGTCAACTTGCCTTCTCCTGGGCGAACGCCCTTCTTCCCCCGACCGAGTATTCCGTCGCCACCGGTGACAACCGGCCCTATGACGCGACCACGCATTCGCTGGCCGTCCACCTGGGGGTCGATGTCGCGCTCGCCAGGGGGTGGGAGGCCTGGTCCACCTCGCCAGCTGAGAACATCGAGACCATCCGGCTCCAGCCGCTCGCCGCGCCGAGGCTCGGCAACGGGCGTTGGCTCACGATCGATGGGCGCAGCCACGCTGCCGTCCAGCTCGCGATGGACGCCCGGGCCGCGGGAGGACGCATCCGCCGGCTCTCGTCGGCCCTCCTCACGGATGGGCACCTGCTCGATCCGGGCACCTGGGTCGTCTCCGGGATCGATCCCTCGCCGTTGATCGACCGTGCGGCCGTGCTGGGCTTGCGCACCGGCACGACCCTGCCGATGGACGGCGGCTTCCTGGAGCAACGTGTCCCGGCGATTGGCGTCTTCGTCGCCCCGTCGGGAGAGGCGACCGACGCCGGTTGGGCCCGCCTCTCCCTGGAGACGCTCGGCATCCCTCATCGTGCGGTCGGACTGGACGATCTCGTGTCCAACGGCGCCCTGGACTCGCTCGACGTGCTGCTGCTTCCGCACCTCGGAAAGAAGGCGTACACCGGCTTCCTGACCGAAGAGGCCCGGTCCGCTCACCTGCCGTCCGCCCTGCGCGACGACTTCGCTGGCGCCCTCCGGCACGGTTTGGAGCGGGGCAAACGTGTGGTCGCCATCGACGGCAGCGCGGCGCTCCTGATCGAACTGCTCGGCCTGCCGGTCGAGACACCCCTCACTGACACGGACGATTCGACCTTCTTCTCGCCTGGCGCGATGGTCCGGACCACGGTCGCCACGAATCATCCGCTGGGTTGGGGCATGGATCGCTTCGCCCCGGCCCTGCTCACCGGCAAGCATGCGTTCCGGCGCCTGGACGCGACCCTTCCCGCACCGGTTCGGTTCGAGCCGGACCAGGCGATCATCTCCGGCTGGGTGCAGGGGGCGGACATGCTGGCCGGCCTGGACGCCGTGGTGGATGTCCCGGTGGCACGGGGCCATGCGACACTGTTCGCCATCCGACCCCACTACCGGGCGCAGGTCGCCATCACCCTGAACTTGCTCGTCAATGCCCTGCTGATCGGCGGTCTGGAGGTGACGTCGTGAGCGCCCGCCCGCTCGTCGAGGCCCGGCAGCAGCACGAGCGCCCGCACGTCCTCGTCGTGACCGACGACCTGGACCTGACCGCCTTCCTGGAGGAGGGGCTCCGGCTTGGCGGGTTCTGGATGTCCGCGATCGCCAGTGGCCTGCAGGCGCTGGAAGTCTTCCGGCTCCGCCAGTTCGACCTCATCCTCATCGATCTCGACCTGGAGAGCTTCCGCGCCCTGGAACTGATCCGCCGCCTGCGCGGGCAATCCGACCGGGTGGCCGATCGCACGCCCCGCACCCTCGCCCCGATCGTCACCATCTCGTCGTTCGACACGCTGGACGATGAAGACCAGGAGGCGCTGGGGATCGCGGACAGCATGAAGGCGCCGATCGACATCGAGGATGTCGTCCGGCGCCTTCACGAGACCTTTGCCGCCTGGCGTCAGGCCCATCCGGATGCGTTGCTGGCCGATGCCGCCTCCCGGGCGCGCTGACGCTTCTTGCGCCCGCCGCCGAGATGGACGAACTCACCCGAGGTCATGTACGTGATGCGCTCGGCGATGTTCGTGACCCGGTCGCCGATCCGCTCCACATCGTGCGCCGCCCATAGCAAGTGTGTCGCCCGGTTGATGACCGACGGATCGGACATCATGTAGGTAAGCAGTTCGCGCAGGACCTGATCGTAGAGATCGTCGATCTCATCGTCGCGGGCGGCAATCTCCTTGGCGGCCTCGGCGTCACTCTCGATGAACGCCGTGGTGACATCGCTCAGCATCTCGCGCGCCAGCTGCGCCATCCGGGGAATGTCCACCAAGGGCTTCAGCAATGGCTCGTCGATGGTCTTGAGGACGACCTTGGCGACACCGACGGCGTAATCACCCATCCGCTCCAGATCGGTGAAGATCTGCAGGCTCGCGGCAATGACCCGCAGGTCGCCCGCCATCGGCCCCTGCGTCGCGATCAGGGTCATGGCCGCGTCTTCCGCATCCCATCGGAGCGCGTCGATCTCCTTGTCACCCGACTTCACCTCGGCGGCGAGCTGGGCGTCCTGGGTCTTGAGGGCGTCGATGGCGCGAGCGATGGCCTTGTCGACCATGCTGGACATGGTGACGACATCGTTGCGCAGCTCCTCGATGCCCGCCTCGTACAGGGCACGCTTCGTTTCGTTCACAGGGTCTCCCCCCTTGGTTCGCGTCGCGATGGGCTGCGACCGGCGATGACGATCGCTATCCAAAACGGCCCGTGATGTAGGCCTCGGTGCGCGGATCGGACGGATTCGTGAAGATGCGCTGCGTCGGGCCCGACTCCACGAGGATGCCCTGCCGCGTATCGCTGAGCGAATAGAAGACCGTCTGGTCGGAAACGCGGGCTGCCTGCTGCATGTTGTGCGTCACGATCACGATCGTGTAGTTCGCCTCCAGCTCGCGCAGCAGGTCCTCGATCTTGAGCGTCGAGATGGGGTCCAGGGCACTGGCGGGCTCGTCGAGGAGGATGACCTCCGGACTCGTCGCGAGCGCCCGGGCGATGCAGAGGCGCTGCTGCTGACCGCCGGAAAGCGACAGGCCGCTCTCCTTCAGCTTGTCCTTAACCTCGTCCCATAGCGCCGCCTGGCGCAAGCAGCGTTCCACCAACTCGGCAATGTTGCCCTTGTAGCCGTTGATCTTGGCTCCCCAGGCAACATTCTCGAAGATGCTCTTGGGGAAGGGATTCGGTCGCTGGAACACCATGCCGATCCGGCGCCGCACCTCGACCGGGTCCACGTTCGAGCCATTGAGGTCCGTCCCGTGATAGAGGATCTGTCCCTCCACCCGCGCGCTGGGCACGAGGTCGTTCATCCGGTTGATGCAACGCAGGACCGTGCTCTTGCCGCACCCGGACGGGCCGATGAAGGCGGTGATCTTGTTCTTCGGGATCGCGAGGTTGACGTTGTTCACCGCGTGGAACGATCCGTAGTAGACATTCAGCGCGTTGAGGCTGATCAGCGTTTCGCTGGGAGCCTCCGAGACCGCCTTCATGCCTGCGGTAACACTCGGGATGCGAACGTCCTTTGCTTCGACGGCCATGCTTACCACCTTGTCTTCTTGCTGTAGTGCTGACGGAGCAGGATCGCCACGGAGTTGAAGAGCAGCAGGATCACCATGAGCACGATGATGGCTGCGGCCGCGAGGTGCTCGAAGTCCTTCTGCGGGCGCGACGTCCAGTTGTAGATCTGGAGCGGCATCACCATGAAGGGATCGAAGATGCTGGCCGGCCGGAACAGCACCTGGCTGGCGCCACCGACCACGATCAGCGGTGCCGTCTCCCCGATCGCGCGCGACATCGACAGGATGATGCCGGTGAGGATGCCGGGGAAGGCCGACGGCAGCACGTGCGACCGCACCGTCTGCCACTTCGTCGCACCAAGTCCATACGACGCCTGGCGCAGGCTCAGGGGCACGGCCCGGATCGCCTCACGCGACGAGATGACCACCACCGGCAGGATGAGCAGCCCCATCGTCAGTGAACCCGCGATGATCGAGCGGCCCATGCCGAGCCAATCCACGAAGATCACCAGCCCGAGAAGGCCGTAGACGATCGACGGCACGCCAGCCAGGTTGGAGATGTTCGTCTGGATGAAGTCCGTCCACCGGTTCTGCGGCGCGTACTCCTCCAGATAGATCGCGCACCCCAGCCCGACGATGAAGGCGAAGATGGCGGAGATGGAGACGATCCAGATCGATCCCCAGATGGCCGAGTTCATGCCCGCCTGGGCGGGGATGCGCGACGGCATGGCGGTGATGAGATGCCAGCTCAGCCAGTTCCAGCCCGGCTCGATGATCGACCACAGCAACATGCCCAGCAGGACGATCGCCAGCGCCGTCGCCGCGAAGAACAGGCCCCGCCAGACGTGCGCGATCCGTCCGCGCGACGTGACGCGCGGGGCATACCGGGTGGATTCCGACGTGGATGTGGCAGCGATGGTGCTCACATGCGAACCTGCGCTCATTCATACACCTCCCGGTACCGCCGCGCGACCCACTGGCTGACGACATTCATCAGGAAGGTCATGACGAACAGCAGGAGACCAACGCCGAACAGTGAATAGAACTGGGACGATCCACGCGCCACATCGCTGCTGAACGTGTAGGCGATGAAGCCGGTCATCGTCTGCATGCTCTGGGTGAAGTCGAACAGGCCTCCGCTGACGGCCGTCTGGCCGGCGGGCGAGCCGCCAGCGGCGACGGCCACGATCATGGTCTCGCCGACCGCGCGGGAGATGGCGAGGATGAACGAGGCGATGATGCCCGAGATCGCCGCCGGCACCACGACCCGGACGGATGTCTCGAACTTGGTCGCGCCCAGGCCGTAGGCGGCCTCGCGCAGCGAGCGCGGCACCGCCCGCAGCGCATCCTCTGACAGCGACGCCACCATCGGCAGGGTCATGATGCCGATCGCGATGCCGGCGGAAAGGCCGTTGAATGCCCCGACCTTCAGCCACGGCTTCAGCAGCACCGGCGTGATGTACGTGAGGGCGAAGAAGCCGTAGACGATCGTCGGCACGCCGGCCAGGAGTTCGAGGACTGGCTTGAGGATCGATCGGGCGCGTGCTCCGGCGTACTCGCTGAGATAGATCGCCGCCGAAAGCCCGAGCGGGATGGAGATCAGCGCCGAGATGAAGGCCGTCGTCAAGGTCCCCGTCACCAGCGGCAGGACGCCGAACTGTTGCTGGTCACCGCGTGAAAGCGCCGTCCAGGTCGTGCCGGTCAGGAACTTCCAGATCGAGATCTGGCGGAAGAATTCGAACGATTCGTAGAGAAGAATGCCGATGATGCCGATCGTGGTGGCAACGGTCAGCAGGGCGCAGACGAGCAGGAACCCCTTGACGAGTTGCTCGGAGACATCCCTGTTCCGCTTGCCGCTGAGATCGAGCGGAACCTGGGCGGGACCTCCCGACGAACCTGGTTGCGGCACGGTGGTGCTTGCCACGCTGTGTCCTCCTGCTATGCCATGCACCCGTTTAGTAAGTTCCTAACAATCGGCGCGTTTCGAATCCGTGTTTCAGCCCGGCCGGAATCCGGCCGGGCTGAAACGCTCGAACAGACCTAGGCAGCGGGGGTGGAGGCGGCCGGCGTCGCGCCAGCAGCCTCGCTGTCCGGAGCGACCGACCCATCGATCGCGCCGTTGAACTTGACCTGCTGCTCGAACTCGTCGGAACCCGGGAGCGGGATGTACCCAACGCTCGGGGCCAGCTCGTCGGCCGTCGCGAGGTAGAAGCGCACGAACTCCGCGACCGGCTGGCTGTTCTTCAGCTGGTCGGCGTTCACGTAGATGAAGAGCGTGCGACCGAGCGGCTTGTAGGTACCGTCGGAGATCGTCTCGACGCTCGGCGCCACCGGGCCGTCACCGCTGTCGATCGCGATCGCCTTCAGGGTATCCTGGTTCTCCTCGAAGTAGGAGAAGCCGAAGTAGCCGAGGGCGTACTTGCTGCCAGCGACGCCCTGGACGAGGACGTTGTCATCCTCGCTCGGGGTGTAGTCGGTGCGCGGCGCCGTCTCGCCGAGGATCTCCTCGTTGAAGTAGTCGAACGTGCCGGACGCGGTGCCGGGGCCGTACAGCTCGATCGCCTCGGCCGGCCATGAGGAATCGACATCCGCCCAGGTCTTCACGCCGCCATCGGCAGCCCAGATCTTCGCGAGCTGCTCGACCGTCAGGCTCTCGAGGAAGTCGTTCTCGGCGCTGACGACCACGGTGATGCCGTCGTAGGCGACATCGAACTTGTACCAGGCGATGCCAGCCGCGGCGGCAGCCTGGGCCTCCTCGTCCTTGATCGGGCGGGACGCATTCGCGATGGCGATTTCGCCCTTGACGAAGCGCTCGAACCCGCCACCCGTGCCGGAGATGCCGTTGGTGATGCGGACGTTCGGCGCGATGGTCGCGAATTCCTCGATCGCGGCCTCGGTCAGGGGGCCGAGCGTGCTGGAGCCGTCGGACTCGAACTCGCCGGAGAGGTCACCGATGTTCTCCGGAGCCTCGTAGGGGACCGGCGTCGCATCCTGCGCGGCGGCGACCGAGAAGATGGCCGGCGAGCCAGCGACGAGCATGGCGGTGGTGCCAGCGGCGACGCCAGCGAAGGTGCGGCGGGTCATGCGGGAGCGAATGAGATCCATGCGGTGAAGTCCTCCGTGATGATCGAACGTCCGTCACGCGCCGTCGCGTGATCGTGTGGTGCCTGGCGCGACGATGGGTCGCCGCACGTCCCTGGGCTGGTGCCCACACACCCGAGAGAGGGAAAACCGGGGCGATTCAGGCCGAAACCGGAAGCGCCCGTTCGTCGCCGGATGTACCGGGGCTGACGACGAAGCGATACCCACTGCCGTACACGGTACGAATGCAGTCCTGGCCGAGCCCGGCCGCCTGGAGCTTGCCGCGAAGCCACGAGATGTGTACGTCGATCGTCCGCTCGTCCACGATGATGTCCGTTCCCCAGACGAGATCGAGCAGTTCCTGCCGCTCGAACACCTTTCCGGGCTCCATCGCCATCGTGACCAGCAGGCCGAACTCCTTGGGGCGCAGCTGCAGCTCGCAGCCGTTGACCTCGGCCCGCCGCCGGTCCGGCTCGATGCGCAGATCGCCGCGATAGAGCACGCTCGGCGGACGCAGGGCCGGAGCGGTTCGCCGCCGGACGACGGCCCGCACCCGGGCGAGCAGTTCCCGCAGGGCGAATGGCTTCACCACGTAGTCGTCGGCACCGAGTTCGAGGCCGTCGATCTTGTCCTGCTCCTCCCCGCGCGCGGAGAGCATCAGCACCGGCACATCGTGGTCGCGGCGGACGTGGCGAAGCACCTGGAAGCCGTTCATGCCCGGCAACATGACATCGAGCAGGATCAGGTCGAGATCCGCGCCATGCGCCTCGACGACCCCGAGCGCCGCGTTCCCGTTCTCCGCGGTCAGGACGTGATAGCCCTGCCGGTTGAGGTTGAACGCCAGCGTACTCAGCAACGTCGGATCGTCTTCGACCACCAGGATCGTCGACGCCTCTCGATGCTCCATGCTCACCCATGCCACTCCGTGATCGGCCCCAGCCGCGCCACCAGACGCGAGGACGCTATCGCGTCCAGGAACCATGCTACGGAGTGGCGGTTAACCGTCAGTAAGGCATGTGTTAAATCGTGGAAAAGGGAATTCGGGAGTCTCGCCAGGCCGCGCGCACAGGGTGCGCGAGGGGTGCGCTACGCGGCCGGTGTGGCATCGGGCGTCGCGGCAGGAGTCGCTGCGGGACGCGAAGCGAGGTCGGATGGGCGGCTCTGGCCTGCGTCCAAGAGCGCCACCGCCTGTGCGAGGTCCTGATCCGTGGTGTCGGTGGCATGGGTCGCGACCTGGACGTTCGGCAGCACGCCGACATCCTGGATTCGCCCCCGACTCGGGGTCAGCCACTCCGCGACGGTCACGCGCATCGACGAACCGTCCTGGAAGGAGAAGATGCGTTGCACCGAGCCCTTGCCATAGGTCTGCCGGCCCACGATCAATGCGCGGTCATAGTCCTTCAGCGATCCCGCCACGATCTCGGCGGCACTGGCGGTGAGACCATCGACCAGCACCACCAGCGGACCGGTGTAGACCGGCGTGGTCCCGTTCACGATCGGCATCGCGATCTCGCCACCTGTCGCATTGGAGGTGTCCTCGTAGAGCGCCGGTCCCTGGCTCGCGTTCACGAAACGCCCGATGACCTCCTGGGCGGATTTCACCCAACCGCCCCCGTTCGAGCGGAGATCGAGGATGACCCCCTTGGCGTGCTGGGCTTCGGCATCCTGCAGGAACTGCGTGACGAGGGCGGTGGTCTGGTCCCCGAACAGGTCGATCCGGATGTAGGCGATGCCAGTGCCCGGAAGCATCTTCCAGCTGACCGGGGGAACCACGATCTTCCCGCGCATCACCGGCACGGCGATCGGCGTGGAACTGCCGGGACGAAGAATCCCGAGCGTCACGGTGGTGCCACTCTCCCCAAGCACGAGGGAGCGCACATCGTCGCCCGGGGCCACGGCCCGACCATCGACGGAGACCAGGACGTCCCCGACCACGATGCCCGCCTTCTCGGCAGGACCACCGGGGGTCACCTCGGTAATCTCGATCCGGTCGGTCGCCTGGAAGGTGATCCCGACACCTTCGTACGAACCCGCAAGCTGGCTTGCGGCCGACTGCGCGTCGGCTGGCTCGAGATAGCGGGTGTAGGTATCGTCCAGGCTGCCCAGCATGCCGGAGATCGCCTGCTGCTCGAGCTTCGCCTCCCAGGCCTTCAACTCCGACGGGTCGCTGGGCCGGTAGTAGTAGTTGTCGACGAGGATGGTATTCACGGCGTCGAGCGTCTGCAGGTCGTCCGGGGCGTCGGCCTGGGATCGCGAGAGGATGTTCCGCTCGATGAGCGCACCCCCGGCGGCACCCGTCAGCAGCACCAGGAGGAAGACCGCCGCCAGCCGGATGTACCACTGGGTAGAGCCGACAGCCGCGCGCCGTGGAGCAGGCCTCGGTCCCGATGCGCTGTCGTCCGTTTCGGTTCCGTGTGCCCGTGTGCTGTTCGCGCGTTGTTCCATAGAATGACGGTACTCCCGTTCGGCACCGGCGGCGATGCCCCGGCGGCCAGCAGACGGATTCGCTTGGCTTGGCCGGAATGATCGAAGGTGGCGCAATGCTACTGACCGTGGATGTAGGCAACACGAACACTGTCTTTGCCGTCTTCGCCGACGATGCGCCAGTGCCGGTCGCGACGGCCCGGGCCTCCACCCGGCGGGATCGTATGCCCGACGAATGGTACGCCATCCTCGCCCCGGTCCTGGAAAGCACCGGCATCGCCCCGGCCAGCATCTCCGCGATGGTGATCAGCAGCGTCGTGCCCAGTGTCACCAAATGGCTGACCGAGATGGGCGAGCAGCGCCTGCGGGTCGATCCGATCCTGGTCGGCATCGATCTCGACCTCGGGATCGGGATCGACTACCCGACGCCCCGCGAGATCGGTCCCGATCGCCTGGTGAACGCCATGGCCGCCGTGCAGAAATATGGCGCGCCGGTGATCTCAATCGACTTCGGTACCGCCATCAACTTCGATGTCGTCAATGCCGCAGGGAACTACATTGGCGGGGCGCTGGCCCCGGGCCTGATCGTCGCGCTCGACGCGATGGTAAGCCGGGCCGCACGCCTCTTCTCGGTCGAACTCACCCTGCCCGAACACGCCATCGGCAGCAGCACGACCGAAGCGATCCAGTCGGGCGTGGTGCTGGGCTACCTGTCGATGCTCGAGGGGATGATCCTCCGGATCAAAGCGGAGCTGGACGGCGAGCCTCCCGTCGTCATCACCGGCGGCTACAGCGAGATCTTCGCCGGAGCCTCGCCGCTGATCGACCATTTCGAACCCGACCTCACCAGCGAAGGACTCTACCTCGTCTACCAGCGGAACAGGTCCGCCGCCCGACCGTGAGTCATGAAGCAGGTCGGGGACTGCGCAGAGGCTCGGCAGGATTCGTCAGGGAACGTCCGTCTGTTCACAATCTTGCAACGATCCCTACAATGGAGTCACCAGCGATGGTACGCAGCGTCCCATCCGGAGGGCCTGCGTGCATGCGGCTCATCGGAGAGCCCACGAGAAACTCCGTGGAGGGACAGTCATGCGCCAGATCCACTATCCCGCGGACCACATCTGGAATGTCGGCCTCTTCTCGCACGGGGGTGCGGGAAAGACGTCCATCGCCGAGGCATTGCTGTTCGACAGCAAGACGGTGAATCGCCTCGGTCGCGTCGAAGACGGCACCACGGTCTCCGACTTCGATCCGGACGAGATCAGGCGGCGCATGTCGATCGGGTCGAGCCTGCTCCCCATCGAGATCGACGGCAACAAGCTGAACATCCTCGACGTGCCCGGCTACGCCGACTTCGCCGGCGAGATGGTGAGCGCCCTGCGGGTGGTCGATGGGGCCATCGTCGTCATCGACGCCTCGGCCGGTGTCGAGGTCGGTACCGAGAAGATCTGGTCGCTCGCGGAGCAGGGTCATCTCCCGCGCATCGTCTTCGCCAACAAGATGGATCGGGAAAACGCGAGTTTCGATGCCACGCTCGCCTCCCTCCGCGACGCGTTCGGCAAGCGGATCGCTCCCGTGCAGTTCCCGATCGGGCAGGAGAAGGCGTTTCGCGGCATCGTGGATCTCCTGACGAACACCGCCATGGTCTTCCATGAGAATGGCGATGGCGAGTTCGACATCGTGCCGGTTCCGGACGATCTGGCCGAATCCTGTTCCACCTACCGGCTGGCGCTGGTGGAATCGATCGCCGAGCACAACGAGGACCTGATGATGCGGTACCTCGATGGTGAGGAGATCCCGCAGGACGAACTGCTCCACGAGCTGCACGGCTGCATCGCCGATGGAACGGTCATTCCCCTCCTCTGCGGCGCCGCGACGGCGAACCGGGGCATCACCCCGCTCCTGAAGGCGATCCGGGACTATCTCCCGAGTGCCGCGGAACGCGCCGAGACCGCCACCGTCAACGGCGAGCACGTCGACCTCGTCGCGGATGCGAGCGAACCCCTGGATGCGCTGGCCTTCAAGACCATCGCCGACCCGCACGTTGGCCGGGTTACCTGGTTCCGCGTCTTCTCGGGCAGCATCGAGTCCCACGGCCATGTCTGGAACCCGAGGACCCAGGTCGACGAGCGCATCGGACAGCTCTTCTTCCCGCGAGGGAAGGAGCATCTGCCAGCCGATCTGATTGCCGCCGGCGATATCGGCGCGGTCAGCAAGCTCACCAGCGTGCAGACCGGCGATACCGTGACGGTCCAGGACCAACCCCTCCTCCTCGAGGGCATCGACTTCCCGCAACCGGCCTACTCCGCTGCCGTCGTGCCCGAGAGCAAGAGTGACCTCGACAAGCTCTCCGCCGCCCTCCAGCGCCTGCACGAGGAAGACCCCTCCCTGACGGTGGGACGCAGCGAGAACGGCGATGCCACCATCGTGAGCGGCCTCGGCGAGCCGCACGTCCAGATCGCAGTCGAGCGAATGGAACGGCGCAGCGGCGTTCATGTCCAGATGAAGTTGCCGGCGGTACCGTACCGGGAGACCATCGCCGGGAAGGTCCTGTCCGAATACAAGCACAAGAAGCAGACGGGTGGCGCGGGCCAGTATGGTCACGTCTTCCTCAAGCTGGAACCGTGTCCCGACGAGCCGTTCACATTCGGCGAGGAAGTGGTGGGCGGAACCGTCCCCAGGAACTACTTCCCGGCCGTGGAGAAGGGCGTGCGCGATGCGCTGGACGCCGGGCCGATTGCCGGGTATCCGGTGGTGAATGTCCGCGCCGTGCTGACCGACGGCAGCTACCATCCGGTCGATTCCAACGAAATGGCCTTCCGGATCGCCGCCAAGGAAGCATTCCGGAAGGGAATGAAGGATGCCTCGCCGTCGCTGCTGGAACCGGTGCTTCATCTCTCGGTGACCGTACCGGAAGCGATCATGGGCGACGTGATGGGTGACCTCAACACGCGCCGCGCCCACGTCGATGGCATGACCCCGGGCGAGCACGGCACGGTCACGATCGAGGCGCACGTTCCGGCGGCGGAGGTGCAGCGATACGCCACCGACCTGCGGTCGATCTCGCAGGGCCGGGGGACATTCCATTCCGAATTCGCGTACTATCAGCCGGTGCCGGGACACCTGGTCGATCGCATCCGGCAGGAATCGTCCTCCGGCTCGGCGCTCGCCGCGTCCTGACCCCCTTCACATCGCCTGATCCGCCGAGGGCCGGAGACGAACTCCGGCCCTCGGCCATGACCCACGCCGCGCCCAAGGAGCCAGCTTCGCCATGCCGCCTGCATCCACAACGACCGGAATCCGCACCTTCGAGATCGTCTTCGATGGCGGGTCCCTGGGCAATCCCGGCAAGGGGTACGGCAGTTTCGAGATCACGTCCGGTGGCGAGGTGCTCTGCCACGTGCGGGAGGACTACGGGAACGCCATCACGAACAACCAGGCCGAGTACCTCACCCTGATCCGGGCGCTCGAATGGCTCGACCGCTTCCTCGAAGGCCAGCGCGGTGGCGCGAGGGTCCGCATCAACGGCGACAGCCAGCTCGTGATCAACCAGGTGACTGGCAAGTGGAAGATCAAGGCGGAGCAGCTTCGTCCCTACGCCGAGCGCATCCGCTCGCTGATGGCCGGATACCAGTCCGCGACGATCGAATGGCACGCCCGCGCCAACTCGGTGAAGCGCCTCGGCCACTGAGCCCGATACCGGAGGTTCTCGATGTCCAGACCGTCCGTCTATCTCGCCTCGCCGCTCGGATTCGCCGAGTCCACCCGGGCATTCATGCAGCACCTGGCCACCGAACTGTCGGCATACGTCGATGTCATCAATCCGTGGGACGACCAGCGATTCGCGGAGGAGTTCGTCGCGCTCGCTGCCGAGAACGACTGGGCGAAGCGTACCGCGCGCCTCGCGGAGATCAACGCGGAGCTGGGACGGAAGAACGCCGCCGGGATCGAGCGCGCCGATGGGCTCTTCGCGGTGCTGGATGGCGTGGATGTCGATTCCGGCACCGCCGCCGAGATCGGCTACGCCGCGGCAAAGGGCAAGTTCGTCGCCGGCCTCCGCACCGACTTCCGGCTCGCAGGGGACAATCACGGCTCGCTCGTCAATCTCCAAGTCGAATACTTCATCGTCATCAGCGGCGGCCGTGTCGTGTCCAAGACCGAGGACCTGCTCGCCATCGCCCGCGACTATGCTGAATCGTCTGGCACGACGGCTTGAAATCGGACCGCTCGCGCCATATACTTCGCGAGCGTTCGGGTGATTAGCTCAGTTGGTTAGAGCGCCACGTTGACATCGTGGAGGTCACTGGTTCGAGTCCAGTATCGCCCACCACCCGCAACGCCCCTCGGCCCACCAGCCGAGGGGCGTTTTGCTGCCCGTCTCACCGCAACCGATGCCCGCCCTGCACGGACAGGGGTTGCGAGGTCGGCTACTATTCCCCGCGGCGGCTGGCGACGGCCCGCCGAGCGCTGTGAACCGATTCCAGGAACAGGAATGCCGCCCCGTTGAACCGCTCACCCCTCCGCTCGTTCCCTCCCTGCCGCATCCTGGTCGCAGGCCCGTTGCCCCGCGCGATGGCCTCCCTGCTTGGCGTGATCCTCATCCTCGCATCGGCGATCCTCCCAGGGGCGGGCGCTGCGATCGCGCAGGAAGCGGCCCAGCTCCAGATCACCTCGAAGTACTACGTCGTGATGAACGCCGACACCGGCGATGTGTTCGCGCAGCGCGGCGCGGAAACCCAGGTTGCGATCGCCAGCCTCACCAAGGTCTTCACCGCGATCGAGGCGCTGGAACTCGCCCCGCTCGACACGCCGATCACGACCGATGAATCCGACCTCATGAGCTCCGACGCCACCACGATGGGATTCGGCCCGGGTGAGACCTACACCCTGGAGGACATGCTCTACGGGATGCTCCTCCCCTCCGGCAACGATGCCGCCCACGCCATCGCCCGGTCCCTCGGCTACCAGGAGGGCGATACCCCGGACCAGGCGGTCGACCGCTTCATGGCGCTCGTCAACCAGCGCGTGCAGGACATGGGGCTGAAGAACACGCATCTCGTCCGTCCAGATGGCTGGGGTGTGCCGGGACACGACTCGTCTGCGGCCGATGTCGCCGCCTTCTTCAAGTACGCGATCGGCTTCCCCGAATTCGTGAAGATCATCGGCACCACCTCGTACACGACGTCGAACGGCCTCATCACGGTCTCCCAGTCAAACAAGATGATCAACACCTACGCGAACCTGGTTGGCGGCAAGACCGGGTACGACGATGACGCCGGCTGGTGCCTCGTCAACCTCGCGCAGCAGGGCGACCTCCGCATGATCGCGGTGACGCTGGATGGAGTCGCGCCAGACGACTGGTACGACGACAATACGGTGCTCCTGAACTACGGCTTCGAGCAGCAGACGGCACTCGATCAGGCGAACACCGCGTTCTCCGGCACGACCATCGGCTTCACCGATCCATCGGCAGCCCAGCTGGCCCGCTCCGCCCGATCCGGGTCCGACCTCGTGTCCGCTGCCGGAACCCCGGCGGCGGCGACCTCGGCCGTCCCGACCGCGACGCCGCTCGATCCCGTCACCGACCAGACCCGCACCCAGGCCGCCCTGCCCCCCGAGAGCGAACCCACCGAACACCACTCCGCGGTCGATTCCGGGCCGGTCTGGGTGGTCGTGGTTGCCTTCGGGATCATCGCGGTGACCGGGGCGATCACCTGGTGGCTCCGGCACGCGCGGCAGCATGGCGGCAGGGATGCAGCGCACGTTGACACGGTCGATCCCACGCCCGAGAATGAACCGGACAAGTAAAGACCGTCACGCGACGACCAGGATACGTCGCACGATCGGGCAGGCCAGCGAATCCGGGCCAGGTGCGAGCCGGAACCCCGCCAATCGATGCGATACCCCCTGCGAGCAGGATACCCAACGCGGCCCATGCCGTCAGTAGCCGATCCCGGCTTGCCCCCGATACCGGGCCAATCGAGCGGTGCGTCTGCGTCCTCCCGCAGGCGGCCGAAAGAAGGGTGGAACCACGTCGGCCCGGCGTCCCTTACGGATTGCCGGGCCGCTTTCTGTCTTTCCGTGGTAGGAGGAACCGCCATGCCACCCCAGGTCCAGGACGTCGAGCATATGGATATCGACGTCTCTCCCGAGAACTCGCGCGAGTACGAGCTTGCGCGGATGCGCCACTCCGCCGCCCACCTCATGGCCGAAGCGGTCCAGGAGCTTTTCCCGGACGCCAGGTTCGGCATCGGCCCGGCGATCGAGAACGGGTTCTACTACGACTTCGACCTCCCCCGCTCGCTGACGCCGGAAGATCTCGCCGCGATCGAACTGAAGATGCGGCAGCATCGGAACAAGAGCGAGGTCTTCGAGCGCAAGGAAGTCTCGAAGGAAGAAGCGCTGGAGATCTTCAGGGACAACCCCTACAAGGTCGAGCTGATCGAGAGCTTTCCCGCCGGGGAGACGATCACGACGTACCAGCAGGGCGACTTCCTCGATCTCTGCCGCGGTCCGCACGTCGGGAACACGAAGGAGATCGGTCCGTTCAAGCTGCAGAGCGTCGCCGGTGCCTACTGGCGGGGCGACGAGAAGCGCCCGATGCTCCAGCGCATCTACGCCACGGCGTGGTTCACGCAGGAGGAGCTGGACGACTACCTCCACAAGCTGGAGGAAGCGGCCCGCCGCGACCACCGCAAGCTCGGCCGCGAGCTGGACCTCTTCTCCGTCAACGACGAGATCGGCCCCGGCCTGATCCTCTGGCACCCGAAGGGCGCCATGATCCGCTATCTGGTCGAGCAGTTCGAGCAGCAGGAACAACTGAAGCGCGGCTACGACCTCGTCTACACGCCGCACATCGCGTCCGAGAAGATCTACAAGACGTCGGGCCACCTCGAGACGTATGCCGAGAACATGTATTCGCCGATGCAGATCAACGAGATTGACTACTATGTCAAG
>JBQCJS010000526.1:0-4685 GCA_051952485.1 Thermomicrobiales bacterium
CAGCGCCTCGGGGTTCGGAACCGGAACGAGGCCGTGATCGCTGCTCGCAGCCGGGGCCTCATCGAGTAGCGACCGCCCGAGTTCACGTCCGCCGCCGTCACGAACGTGGCGATGGGCCGGGTTCGACGACGGAAGGAGGCGTGGCGATCGGCGCCGTCGCGCGAGCCGGCCCTCCCCTTGCGCCGCCGAGGCCATGACGCCTGCCAACCCTCGTTGCGGCCCCACCAGCGAGAGGAGCTCTTGCGCTCCCATTCGCCGGATCTCCACACCAGGACACGCCATATAGCCGTATCCGATACGGAGACCTCGCATGCACGGTGCTCGCGGGGCGGGGCGCCCCCCGCGGCGGTTGCCGCGACCGGTGATCGCCCGAGATGGTCGATGCCACCACACAAGGATCGCCCCGTCGGGACGGGCTCACTCCCACTTCGCCACCGGCGCCACAGGGACCGATGTCGCTACGCGAAGGCCCCGACGACTTCATCTGCCAGGCGAGCCACGATGCCCACGGGATACGGGTAGGTCAGGGTCAGGATGATGTGGGTCGCCCCCGCTTCGATCAGGGGACGCAGCGTCTCGACCGTCGCCGAAAGATCGTCCGGATTCACGCGCGTCTGCACCGACAGCTCGATCTCGTCCGGATCGCGACCGACCGCCACGCAGTGCTCGCGCAGCACATCGACCTTGTGCCGGAAGGTGGCGGCATCACCGCCCGCGAAGTTCCAGACGTCGGCATACTGGGCAACGACGCGCAGGGTGAGTTGTTCGCCACCGCCGCCAATCACGAAGGGCGGATATGGCTGCTGGATGGGCTTTGGCTCGAGCCGCGCCTGAGCGAGCTGGTAGTAGCGGCCGTCGAAATCGGTGAGATGCCGGGTGAAGAGGCGCCTGGTGATTTCGCAGGCCTCACCGAGGCGACGGATGCGTTCGCCGGGCGCGTAGAGCGGGATGCCCATGCTCTGGTGCTCATACTCGTTCCACCCGGCGCCGACGCCGAAATCCAGCCGCCCATTCGAGATGACGTCCACCGTGGCTGCCATATGCGCGTGCACCGCCGGATGACGGTAGGTGTTGCCGGCGACCATCAGGCCGAGGCGAATCCGGGACGTCTGGGCCGCCAGGGCGGCGAGGAGGGTCCAGCCTTCGAGGCAGGGACCGTCGAGGTCGCCCTGGATCGGGGCGAAGTGGTCGAAAAGCCAGGCGTGTTCGAACGCCGGATTGCGGTCGGCCTCCTGCCAGACCGCCAGCATCGCCTCGTAGGTGGTGTGCTGCGGGGCCGTCTTGATGCCCCAACGGAGACCTGCCATGATGTACGCCCTCCGCCACCTCCAGTGCCCAACACCCAAGCGTGGCTATTCGCGTCGCAGCTCGCTGCCCGACGGCTCCCGGCTATCAAACCGGGGCGCCTGCCACCACCTTACGACGAATTCGCCCACATGCAATCGGCCACCGACTGCCGGTTCGGTTTGGCGGGCCCAGCGATTGGCAGCCGAGGGAATGCCGTGACTTCGTGAATCCGATGGACGACGAGTCCCTAGAAGGGATCCTCGGCGCTGTCATCGTGGAACGAGTAGTTGATGATAATGTACCGTCCAGCCTCCTCGTGGTACTGAAGATAGATCGTCACCTCCGACGTGGGATAGCCCTGACGGCTGATCGTCGCGACGGCCGCGACGCTCCCGTCCGCAAGATCGAGGATGTCCGTGACCCCGAGCAATGACGAGACCAATCCTTGCTGGTCGATGTCGTCCACGAGGGGGGTCGCCTCGTCCGCATAGGAGGTCTGCGCGGCGGCTTCGATCGCAGCAGGAACCTGGCCGTATGGAACACCCAGCAGCGTTGGAGCGTAGGCAGGGTCGATCACCGCGAGCAGGCGACCAAGGTCGCCGATGTTGGTGCAGGCGATCGACTGCTCGATCGTGTCCGTTACGGCTGCGATGGTCTCTGCATCGGCCGGTGTCCCCTCGGGTGCGACCGAAAGATGAAGCGGGGGAATACCTTCCAGGATGGCCGCATTGTAGGTATCGGGATCAATCGGATCGACCGTGCAGTGGTCTGCCCCCAACGGGACCGGGGTGGCGTCCTGAGCCGCGATGGTGGTGATGGAGACCATCGCCATGGCAAGCCCACCGACTATGGCCAGCCTCAGGGAGTGGTGACGCGTCATGGAGTCCCCCTTTCTGGGGACCCCGACATCGCGGCGTCGGGGTCCCCGCGATGACGTCTCAGGAAGCCGGTGAGGCCACCGGTGAGGCCTGTACTTCGCCACCAAGCTTCAGGGCGAACAAGGCGCTCGCCATCTCCGGTGCCGGCGACGCGGTATCGGCCGATGGCGAGAGCGGGCCACCTGCCGGAACGAAGAGATAGTCCCCGGAGATGGCGAAGGAGGTGTTGATGCCCGCCGTGGTCTGGTACCGGAAGACCTCCGTGCCATCGTCGACTCGGAAGCCGCGCACCAGGCCATCGAGTCCCCCCGTGAAGACGAGGTCATTGGCAACCTGGGCACCGCCGAGCACCATCGTGGGGATGGGGGTCGTCCAGAGGATTGCACCGGTCGCGGCATCGACGGCCGTCAACTCCCCCACCCCGCCGAAGATATCGCCGGTTCCGGAAACCCCGGTGGTCGTGAAGGGCACATTGAGCACCGGGGCGAAGATCACCCCGTTGGCGTAGGCCATCGGCGTCTCCGTGCCGCCGATGAACCCGGGCAGGAGTGTGATCTCGGTATCCGCGTCAAGCTCTTGCAGGAACTCGTTCTCGTTGTGCTCGCCGACGGGCGTGCGCCACAGTTCTGCCCCGGTGTCGGAGTTCGCCGCCACGATCCAGCCGTGCTTGCCCGAGCTGAAGACCATCGGGGTCGCAACCCCGTCGATGTCGACCTCCGCCAGGATGGGGGTAAGCTGGTTGTCATGGTCGAACAGGTCGTGCGGCTTGACGTTGATGTACCAATCGTAGTTCGCGATATCTGGGTTGATCCGCATCAGGGCGTTGGCGTAATCGTTGTCGCCGGGTCGGCTCGATGCTCCCGGGAACTCCGGGGTGCCCGGGTAGGGCGAGGCGTTGGCGATGCCGACATAGAGGTTGCCGTCCGCATCGATGGAGGGCGGGTGCCACAGCCCGCCGCCGGAGTTCACCCGGCCATTGCCCCAGAGGTTGCCGGTGGTGGTATCGAAATACCAGATGACATGACCATCGGTCGCATCCAGCGCGTAGATGAACCCGCGCATGCCACCCTGATAGAACTCCTCGGCATCGCCGGGAATGGTGCTGATATAGACCGTGCTGTCGTAGATGGCAGGGGCCATGGTGATGCCCTCACCCAGCGGTCCCTGGATGTTGTGGCGCCAGATCTCCGTGCCGGTTGCAGCGTCGACGGCAATCACATCACCGGCTCCGCCGAGCGAGAAGACGGCCATGCCGTACCCGACAGCAATGCCATTCGGTCCACCCGAGGGAACATCGTCGTTGTAGGTATTCGCCCAGATCGTCTCGCCTGTTTCCTTGTTGAGCGCGTAGATGTTGCTCTTCGCATCCTGGATGAAGACGGTGTCCCCAGCCACGATCGGATTAGCGGTCAGGGAACCAAACGCCGCGCTGACGGAGATCGGGACCGACCAGGCCAGTCCGAGGGTGTCGATGGTATCCGTGCTGATGGCGGATCCCTGGGCGTTCCGCGTGGCGTGGAGATCGCCACCCTCGATTGCCCAGTTCGTCTCGGCTTCGGTGAGTTCTGGCGGAACGACGGGCCAGGATGGGGTGGGAGTCGCGCCGCTCTCCGGCGTCCCGGAGTCGACGCCACTGCCCTCCGGGGTAGCGGCATTCTGCGCGCGCGCCGCGGTAGCGAGGGCCAGCCCGGCGGCAGCGGCGAGCGACGTGGTGCTAAGCGTGCGGCGATTGAGACGGGAGTCCATAGGTGAACACTCCTCGGTGCGTAGACGGCCAGCGATGGGGACCCACACCGCCTCATCCGGGTGAGGCGACGATGACGGGCCGGCGCCCCGCCATCCCTGGCCGAAACACCTCATCCCGTCCGCGATTGGGTTGGTAGACGACAGGTGTCGCACTATCAACATGTGTCGATTGCGCTACTCTAGGCAGGGGCAGGCATCATGTCAACAGGCAGGGCTACGGAATCTCGTGGCGAGCGGAGAAAGGGAGCACGCATGGCCAGTGTCGTCGACGGCGTCCACGTTGATCCCCGGGTCCGCCGGACGCGCACGATGCTGGAGGAAGCGGTCCTGTCCCTCGCGGCGAATCAGGACTTTTCCACGATCACCGTGCGCGACATCACGAAACGCGCCGACCTCAACCGGGCAACCTTCTATCTCCACTACCGGGACAAGGAAGACCTCTGTGCCCAGGCGCTCGATGGTCTGTTCGATGAGTTGGTGGCAGAAGACCGCGCCTTCGTCGCGGCCCGGGAACGGGTCACGGTCGAGAGCATTCCCGTCGGCATCACGGCAGTCTTGCGTCATTGTGCCAAGCGGCCAGACCTGTTTCGCCGCCTGTTGGCTGATTCAGGATCGACGGGATTCGCCGCCCGGCTCCGGCAGTATTTCGAATCCGGGTTCCTGCAGGTCTGGGCGGACATGGGTGTCGAGATCGCCCCAGGTAGTCCGCCGGCGACGCTACGCGCACGGTCGGCCGCCGCCAGCATGCAGGGGATCATCCAGTGGTGGCTGGAG
>JBQCJS010000527.1:0-5234 GCA_051952485.1 Thermomicrobiales bacterium
GTGGATGTCGGGACGATCGTCGCCGTCTCGGTGGGAATGGGCGTCTCGCTCGGCGGGATGGTGGGGACGTCCGTCGGGGGGACTTCGGTCGGCGGAACCTCGGTGGGGGGAATCTCCGTCGGCGGAATCTCGGTGGGAGGGTCCTCGGTTGCGGGAGGCTCGGTCGGCACGTCGGAGCCGGGCGTCACCACCTCCTGCTGCGACAGGTTCCCCTGCCCTGCCAGCACACGCTCCGGGCCGGAAGCCGGCACGACACCGGACAGCCCGATCAGGACAGCGAGCGCCAGCAGGATGCGGCACGCTCGTCGCGTCCTGCGCGGCGCTCGTGGCGAACCCGTTCCAGATTGGCTCGTCCCTGGTCCCTGCTTCATCCGTCGCCCGACCCCATCGCGTTCACCGATGCCCGGCAATGAAGCAACAATTGCCCGAACCACGTTCGTTCATTGTACATGCGGAGGGCGGCGGACAAGGACGCACCGGGGGCATCGGCTCCTGCCGAGCCCCCGGTGCGTGATCCAGAATCCAGTGCCGCGTTCCGCGATCAGGGCAGGAAGTTTCGCGGATTCTGCGCAACCCCATCGACCGTGACCATGAAGTGGGTGTGCGGTCCCGTCGAGAGGCCGGTGCTCCCCACCGGGCCGATCTCCTCACCCTGGGCGACCTGCTGGCCGACGCTCACCCAAGGCTGCGTCTGCATGTGGCCGTAAAGGGTGTGGACACCGTCGCCGTGATCGATCTCGACGTAGTAGCCGATGCCGCAATCGCACCAGCCTGCCGCCACCACCGTGCCGGCCTTCGCCGCGTGGATCGGCGTGCCTTCCGGCGCCGCGAGGTCCAGCCCGTCATGCACCGGGCATCCCATCGCCGGATCGTAGGTGTAGAACCCGAGATAGCTGCAACCGAACTCCTGCGTGACCGTGTAGGAATCCAGCGGATAGATGAACCCCTGGGATGAGACCGCCGGACCCGTCGTCGCGGTCGGGGCGACCGTCGGCGGGGTGGTGGTCGTGGTCGTCGTCGCGACGGCGGTCACCGTCTCGGCGGGTGCCGGGGTTGTCGCGGCGACGGTCGGCGCCGGTGTTTCCGGCGTGGTGACCGGAGCAGTGCCCCCGGTGGCCACGATGAACTTCCCAGCCACCCAGCCCTGGACGCCGCTGCCATCGACCACCTTGTACCAGTAGGCCGATGCCTCGTCCTTGACCGGGCCATCGATGATCGAGGCCGACGTGCCATCCGTCAGGAAGCCCGCGATGGTCGAGTCGTCGGCCGGGGACTGGCGAACATTCACGCCGTCGCCGCCGGATGCGATCGTCACCGTGTCGCCCTTGCGCAGGCTGCCATCCTCACCGGTCTGCCCGGCGGGCGCGACTGTCGTCGGACCGGGCGTGACGGTAGCGGGTGTGACGGTCGCCGAAGCGAGCTTCACCAGCAGGTCGCCATCCACGTAGCCGGTCTGCCCGTTGTAGGAGACTTCGAACCACCCGTTCGTGCTGTCCGTGAAGCTGGCCGGCCCGCTCACGATCGAGACCGTGCCGCCCTCCGGCACGACGCCGAGGCTCTCCGCCGCCGGGTCGCCGCTGGCGCGCAGGTTCGCGCCGGTGCCCCGCTCCGTCTGCACCATCGCGCTGTCGCCCGGCGCGAACACACCGGTCGAACCTGCTGTCGGGCTGACCGCCGGGGAGACGGTCGGCGCCGCCCCCGCGAGGACCAGGAGATCGCCATCGATGTACCCGGTAACCGCGCCGTTGGAGACCTTGAACCAGCCGCGCGTGCTGCCCTCGAAGGAGAGCGGCCCCGCGATGACCTGGGCCACCTGCCCTTCCTGCCAGGACGCAACCTCCGCTCCGGTCGGGATCGGCTCCGCGCGGAGAACTGCCCCGGTTCCACTGTCGGTCTTCACCCGGACGTAAGCGCCGACGACGAACTCCGTCTCGGCATTGGTCGCCGTGGGCGAGACCGTCGCGGTCGGGGTGGCCGCCGCGCGCAGGTAGGCGCCGGCGATCCAGCCGTCCTTGCCATCGAAGGTCACCGGCCACCAGCGGGTGCCATTGACATCCGTCACGGTGTCGGTGGTGTCGATGCGGAGGGTGACGGTGCTGCCGTCCGGCACCTCGGCCATGATGTCGCTGCTCGCGGTGGCCTCGGCGCGCATGTTCACCGGGCCACCATCGCCCGCGACAATCGCCTGGATGCCGGGAACGATCTCGCCAGTGAAGTCGAACTCCTCGTCGGCGCCACCGCCGGACACCGTCCCGGTGGCGACCGCCGTCGGGGACACGGTCGCGGGGGTCGTGGCCGTCGGCGTCACGCTGGCCGCATCGGCAAGGAAGTTCCCCGCGATCCAGCCGTCCTGACCATCCGCCGTGACCGGCCACCAGCGGATGCCGTGCTCGTCGGTCACGGTATCGACTGAATCGATACGGAGATCGACGATGGTCCCCGCATCGAGGCGTGCGAGCACGGTCGACCCTTCCGACGGGTCCGCCAGCAGGTCCGCGCCGCCAGCGACGACGACCGCCGTCACCCCGCTGAGACCCGAATCCGGCGGGAGTTCGAACGTCGCGGACGGGGTGGGAGTGACGGTGGACTCGTTACCGCTGTCCGCGGACACCAGCCCGTTTCCGGGGATGAGTGTGCCCAGCGCGATCGTGCCGGCAAGCGCGAGCGCGCCAACCCGCTTCCACATGGACGGGCGATTGAAAGCGGTAGACACCGCGCCTTCCCTCCTGATTGCAACCATGCTGTCCGGCCCGGACCGAATCGGCGTCATCCCCCACGGAGACGACACCCACACATGCGGCCCTTCGCATGGGGCGGAGTTCCATCACCCGCCACCATGTCCATCCGAGGGCACCACATGGGCAGGACGACCCTCGGGCCGCGCTGCCATCCGTACCGGACATCGTGAATATGTCGAGCGGTCACCGAACCGAACCAACCGCATCGGAATCGCAGGTCCTCTCGGCCACTGCGACAGCCCGTCCGATGTAAGGATTGTCCGTACATCCCGGCGCAGACAGCCCCCTCGTGGAGTGCCGCCGGACCCGGGATCGATGCCTGCACCGACGATACCATCCGGGTTTTGGGGTGACAATGTGAACGTACGCTTTGTTCGGGCACTCCGTACATGCAATGCTTGCGTGCCCGCGGGGAGCCTAAAAGACCCGTTGGTGTCGCGTCTTGACAGCCCGGCACGCCGCCGTGCGCCGGTTCCGGCGAGTGGTATACTCCGCCTTTGGAAATGCCGCTGGCTGGCGGACATTCGGTGTGACCATGACAGCACAGGCCGGCATGGTTTCGTCTCCGGGCCGTGACCGCACAGTCACGATCGGCCGGTTCGTCCCGCCCGGACACGCCGGGCCAACCGCTCGGCCAGCCAGCCAACTTCAGGCATGCATGCTCCGGTTGACGCGTTCTCGGGGAGCCGAGTGGCACCCCCGTCAGGCGGAGAGCGGCCGGGTTCCCGGTCGAGCGCCACGTCGCTCGCCAGACCCGCCGCACGCAGGTAGCAGCAACGACCACCATCACCAGAAGGGATGCGTCCAGCGTGAAACTTTCGGTTGAACGGAACAGCGGCAGCATTGCCGTGCTCGACATCACCTCCGAGGACGCCGAGTACCAGGCAGCGTTGCAGGTCGCCTATCGCAAGGTGAGCAAGGACGTCCAGATTCCGGGATTCCGGAAGGGCAAGGCCCCGCGCAAGATGATCGAGCGCCTGTACGGGCCGGACGTCTTCGCCCGCGAGGCCGCCGACGAACTGATGGAGAAGCTCTACCGCGAGGCCCTGAGCCAGGAAAGCCTCGTCCCGGTCGGCGAGCCGCAGGTCGAGGTCAAGGAGTTCGAGCCCCTCAACTTCGTCGTCACCGTCGCCGTCTACCCGACGGTCGAACTCGGCGACTACTCCGGCATCCGGGTCGATCCGGTCGACGCCGCCGTTACCGATGAGGAAGTCCAGGAGGTCGTCGACCGCCTGCAGCGCTCGCAGAGCCCCTGGGTCGATCCCAAGGAGGAGCGCACGCCCGTCGATGGCGACCAGGTGACGGTCGACTACGAGGTGAAGGATGGCGACGCCACCTTCCAGGAGCCGATCGAGGATGCGGTCTTCGTCCTTGGTGAGACCAACCTGCTGGCACAGCTGAAGGAAGAGATCGAGAAGCTGCACGTCGGCGAATCCGCCACCTTCGACATCGCGTTCGGCGAGGACGACGAGACGGCGGACGAGTCCATTCGCGGCAAGACCCTCTCCTATACCGTGACGCTGAAGGGCATCAAGGAGCGCGAACTCCTGCCGCTGGACGACGAGTTCGCCCGCGACGTCGCCGACGCCGAGTCGCTGGAGGACCTGCTGCAGCAGATCCGCGACGACATCCATCAGGGCAAGACGAGCGACGCCCGCAACGAGGTGGTCAACCAGATCGTCGAGAAGCTGGCCGAGGTCTCGCCGATCGACCTGCCCCACGAAATGGTCCACGACGAGGTGCACCACCAGATGGAGCACCTGAAGCAGGACGCGGCCCGCAACGGGATGCCGTTCGAGGCGTTCCTCGCCGGGCGTGGCCAGAACGAGCAGACCCTCCACGATTCCCTCTTCCCGGAATCGGAGCGCCGCCTGCGCAACTCCCTCCTGTTGCGTGAATACGCGACGAAGGAAGGCGTCGAGGTCACGGACGAGGACATCGACGCCGAGATCGATCGCCTGGTTGGCGCCAACGGCTCCGCCGCCGGCGAGGAGGGCGAGGCCCAGGCCCAGCGCCTCCGCGAGATCTACAAGTCGGACTACTTCCGGAACATGCTCCAGAGCGAACTCTTCGATCGCAAGCTGACCGACCACCTGATCGAACAGGCGACCGAGGGCCGGGGCGCGGTCATCAACGCCTGGGTCGCACCGGAGCCGGTGGCTGCCGAGGCCACGGCATCGACCGAGGATGACGGCATCGTCGACGCCGAGATCGTCAGCGACACCTCCGCCGACGAGAAGCCGGCCGCTCCGGCGAAGAAGGCAAAGTCCGCCGGTCCCGCCGATACCGAGGGCACGGACTGGGTCGCCGCCGGGAGCGAGGATGCGCCGTCCGGTTGGCTGGTGAAGGGCAACGCCGATTCCGGGATCTATCACACCCCGGACTCCCCGGCTTACGAGAACACCGTCGCCGAGGTCTGGTTCCCGGACGCGGAGGCGGCGGAACGCGCCGGCTACCGGGCCCCGAAGAACATGCCAAAGGCCGGCGAAGCCGCCG
>JBQCJS010000528.1:0-8964 GCA_051952485.1 Thermomicrobiales bacterium
GCGTCGCCTCGAAGGTCTCCTGCGTCGGTGGATAGGCGAAGAAGACTTCGCCATCGACGAGGTGCGCCGTGGGCTCACCGTCGGTGATGACGATGATCTGGCGATCCTTGCCGCGCTGGCTGGCGAGTGTCTCCCGCGCCAATTGCAACGCGTGCTGGAGATTCGTGCCGTAGGTGTATTCGTTCCACTCCAGCATTGGCAGGTCGGTCACCTTGAGCGGGTGGGCGTAGGACGAGAAGCCGATCAGTTCGAGCATGTCCCGCGGGTACTTGCCCCGGATCAGCGTGTCGAGCGCGAGCGCCGCCCGCTTGGCCGCATCCCAGCAGCCGTTGTGGATCATCGACCGGCTCATGTCGATCAGGAGGACCGTCGCGGTGGAGGTCCGCGCCTCGCGGTCGATCACCGCGAAGTCGTCCGGATGCAACTGGACGGGAGCGCCGGGGCCATTGCGGGTGACGGCATTCATAACGGTCTTGCCGAGATCGAGCTGGAAGGGATCACCGAACTGCCACGGTGAGGACGAATCGGCCAGCTCACCCGCCCTCCCCCGCCGCTGGAGATCGTGATCGCCCAGACCCTGCTTGCGGAGCTGGCCGAAGATGTCCTCCAACGCCTTCTCGCCGATCTTGCGGACGGCGCGCGGGGTCAGCTGGAGCCCGCGTCGGCCCTTCGTGACGTAGCCGGCATCCTCCAGCTGATCTTCGACATGCGACCAGCGATCGATCCACGCGCGATCCTCATCGGTCAGGACGCGGTCGAGCAGGTCCTTGTCGAGGCCCTTCAGGTCGCGCAGCTGGCTGACCGAGCGCATCTGGCCCGTCAACTGGTCCATCGCGTTCGCCTGCTGGAGGATGTCCGTCGCGAGGTCGACGGAGAGCGGCTGGGTGCCGTGGGCGTCGGACTGCTGCATCGGCTGCATGGGACCGAGCGGACCGAGGTTCTGCTGGAGGCGCTGAAGTTGGTCACCGAGGCCGGCGTCCTGCATCGCCTGCTGCATCAGCTGCATCAGTTCCGCCCGCTGCTGGGGGCTCAGCATCTGCATCATCGCCTGGCTGGCGGCCATGCGCTGGCGCATCCGCTCGGCGAGCTCATCCATGCTGTCGATGCGGCCGCCCATCTGCTGCGCCCAGCGGTTGTTGAGACGGTCGAGGTCGGGTTGCTCGCCCCGCGCCTGCTGCTCGAAGGCATCATTGATGTCCTGGAGGAACTCCTTCATGTCCTCCATGGACATGCCCTCGTTGCCCTGGCCGGTGAGCGCATTCTTCATCGAATTGAAGAGGCTGTCGGCCATCTGCTGCTGCATCTGCTGGAGCAACGCATCGAAGTCCGCCTGGGCGCCCTGGTCGACGAAGCCGTAGTCTCGCAGGGCATCGATCCGCTGGGCGGGATTGTCCGGCAACGCATCGAGCGCCTCCTGCTTGCGATGCAGGAAGTCCCTGGCGGGGGCGGGGTCGAAGTCGTCCGAGCGGGCTTCCTCGGCGGCCTGGCTGCGGGCATCGAGGGTGTCGCGCTCCTTCTGGACGATCTCGTCCAGCCGCTCGCGGATGTCGTTCGCAATGGAATCGAAGTCCCAGCGGTCGAGCATCTCCTGTCGCTGCTGCTGGAGGCGCTTGATGAGGTCGCGGAGGCCATCGGCGTGCTGGCCGTCCTGACCCTGGAAGCCCCACCGGAACGCGCGCTGCAGGGCGAGGTCGATGTCGCCGTGCCGGAGCAGGTCTTCGGAGAGGGCGTCCATGAGGTCATCCGGCGCGAGTGGCAGTTCGCCGGTGCCGTCCCATTGCGTGTAGGTCCAGGAGGCCGGGTGTTGGAATGGGTGCATGATCGTCCTCCGGTACGAGGAGCAGAGAGGCGAGAGAAAAGAGAAGAGAGGAATGAGGTCTCGGCGAACGCTCCGGCACGGCGCTCGTTGCCTGAGCCGAACCCTGCCTTGGTGAGTGCCGCGCGCGATCCCCTCTTTTCTCGTTCCTCCGGCCTCTTTCCTCAACGAGCGTAGCGCGTTCCCTCGCGGGACGGGTGGCGGCTCAGCTTGCGCAGGCGGTAGAGCCCTTCCAGCAGGAACTCGACGGCGGCCGCGATCTGGGCGGGATCGCGCGAGGGTTCGAACGACGCGATCACGCTGGAGACGTTGTCCACCGAGCTGAGCTGATGGATGTAGCTGAAGGCATCCGCCCGTTCGGAGGTCGTCACGGTCAGGCCGTTGTCGAAGGCCAGGAGCAGCATGTCGAGATCGGCCGGGTTCACCGTGCGGGCGAAGACCTCGCGCACCGCATCGCCGATGAAGCGGTCGAAGATCTGTTCGTCGCGGGCCTCGCCGAAGGTCTCGAACTCGAGCTTGCCCATGCTGGACGGGTAGATGGCGGCCAGGTCGCTGATCCTGGGCACGGCCACTTTCTCGCCATTCAGCACCGCGCGGCGCTGGGCGTTGGCGACGATGGCCTCCAGGTTCGCGACCGTCATGCGGACGGAGACACCGCTGCGCTGCGAGACGTCGGACGAACGGCGGGCGATGTGGGAAATCTCGCCCACGATCTCCCGCATGTAGGCGGGAATGGTGAGCGCGATGCCGGGAATCTCCGCCTCGGCCCGCTCCTGCTCGGCGATGGCGATCTCCAGGTCGACGGAACGCGGGTAGTGGGTGCGGATCTGGCTGCCGAAGCGGTCCTTCAGCGGCGTGATGATGCGGCCACGGTTCGTGTAGTCCTCCGGATTCGCGGAGGCGACGATCATGATGTCGATCGGCAGGCGAACCTGGAAGCCCCGGACCTGGATGTCCTGCTCCTCGAGGATGTTGAGGAGGCCGACCTGGATGCGCTCGGCGAGGTCCGGCAGTTCGTTCAGGTTGAAGATGCCACGGTTCGTGCGCGGGATGAGGCCGAAGGAGATGACTTCCTCGTTGCTGAGGTAGCGGCCCTCGGCCACCTTGATCGGATCGACCTCGCCGATCAGGTCGGCGACGGTGGTGTCCGGCGTGGCCAGCTTCTCGGCGAATCGGCGGTCGCGCGAGAGCCAGGCGATCGGCGTGGCGTCGCCCAACTCTGCCACCTGTCCCCTGCCGAAGGCGCTGATCGGCGCCAGCGGGTCGTCGTTCACGTCGGACCCGGCGATCACCGGCGTCCATTCATCGAGCAGCGCGATCAGGCTGCGGGCAAGCCGGGTCTTGGCCTGGCCGCGCTCGCCCAGGAGGATCACATCCTGCCCGGCGAGAATGGAATTCTCCAGCGATGGCAGCACCGTGTCCTCATACCCCTGGATGCCGGGAAAGAGCTGTTCGCCGGTGGTGAGGGCGCGCACGAGGTTGTCGCGCATTTCCTGGCGAACGGATCGAGGCGCATAGCCGGAGTCGCGGAGTTCGCCAAGGGTGGCGGCCGTGGGGGCGGGATTGGTGGTCATGGCAGTACCTCGGCGATGCTGGGGAGTGCGGATGGGCAGGGCGGGCGGGGATCAACAGTGACGCATTGCTCGCCGTGCAGGTTCGACGCCATCGTTCGGCATGTGGACGGCATCGTGCGCCCAGTCTGGACCGTTCGCCCGGCTGTACCAACTCCACGTTCAGGCAGGGACGGCGCGGAAACGCCACTCGTTCAGGTTACGCTCAGTGAGGTCGCGTATCCTGTGGTCACGAGATCCAGATCCGTGTCCTGCCGCTGCCTACCCCCAGAGGTGTCCATGCCTGCATTCTGCCCCCGATTGCTCGTCCGCTCGGCCGTTCCGGCGCTGGTTGCCCTGTCGGTCTCCGTTTCGCCCAGCCTGGCTGCCCAGTCCAGCATCTTCACGGACATCGAGGACCGGACGCAGGAGATCCGCCAGCTCGACCTGCTGGAACCGCTCGACCTGAACTTCATCACGCGGGACGAGATGCGCGCCGAGATCGCCTCGGAGGACTATCCGCTGGCGGAACAGGAGCAGGACCTTCGCGTGCTGGTCGCGTTCGGGCTGGTGCCGCCCGATACGGACCTCGGGGCGCTCTATAACGATCTCTACGGGGAAGGCGTGCTCGGGTACTACGACCCGAATACGAAGCGCATGGTCGTGGTCTCGGACAGCGGCGAAGGGACGACGGAACTCTCCGCCTCCGAGGAACTCACGTTCGCGCACGAGACGGTTCACGCCCTCCAGGACCAGCATTTCGACCTCGTCTCGTTGCAGGACCGGGCGAACGCGGCGAACTCGGATACATCGCTCGCGTTGATCGCCTTGCCTGAAGGCGATGCCACCTACTTCGAGAGCCTCTACGCGACCTCGGACCGGGCCTTCCTCCAGCGTCTGCTCGAGGAATACGAGGACACCGAGATCCCCGATGTGCTGGAGAACGGACCGGCCATCTTCATCGAGACCCTCTACTTCCCCTACGACCAGGGCAGCACGTTCGTCGGGGCGATTTATGACGAGGGTGGCTGGTCCGCCGTCGACGACGTGTATGCGAACCCGCCGGTCAGTACCGAGCAGGTCCTCCATCCCGACAAGTATCGTGAGAACGAGCTGCCGATCGACGTCGCGGTGAACGACCCGACCGGGGCGCTAGGGGAGGGTTGGACCGTCCTCGATGCGGACACGTTCGGCGAGTTCCAGATCTCGATCCTGCTCAATACGAGCGACGACATCTCCGACGAGGAGGCGCAGGACGCCGCGGCCGGCTGGGGCGGCGACCGCTATGTGGTGGTCGGCGACGCCGACGACACCGCGATCTACTGGCAGACCGCCTGGGACAGCGAGGACGACGCCAACGAGTTCGCCCGCACGTTGATCGAGCGGGAGACGGATCGCCTGGGCGCGGACACGTCGTCGCTGGCAACCGGCTCGGGCACGGCCATCGTCACCGACGAGGAGACCGTGCACATCATCGTGAACGGCACGCAGGTCACCTACGTCTCGGCTCCGGACGACCAGACGCTCCAGACCCTGGTGGCCGGAGCAACGGCGCCCGATGGAACCCCCGTCGCATCGCCGGTGGCGATCAGGGACTGAGGCCCCGGCTACCGGATCCCCAGGGCGGCCAGCGTCTCGCTCGGATACCTCGGCGTCGCCCGCAGGCTCACCACCTGCGGGCGGTCCGCGTATGCGGCCCGGAGTTGAAGGCCATACCCGGCCAGGACATCGTGCGGCGCTTCGAAGGCGACCGCGTCCAGGGCGACCTCCCCGACCCGGAAGCCGTTGCGGGCAAAGAGGGCGATGGTCTGCCGGACCGGGATCTCCCGTTCGTGCAACCAGCGCTGGGCGTGGGTGATGCTCAAGCCGGAGCTGACGAGCGTCTCCACCAGCACGACGTGGCCCGCGTCCATCGCCGCGATCGCCTCCTGCCTGGCGCGGAATCGGGGCTGGCTGAACGGCGAATCGGGTCTCGACACGCGCAACGACGCCAGCTCCACCGGAACGCCGAGGGCCGCAACCTCCGTCGCGAGATGACGCTGGAAGTGGCGCGAGCTGCGGGATGCGGTCACCAGCACGACCGGCTGCGACGAGCGCGTGCGTGCCCGGCGGGCGACGATCATCGCGGCGAACCGATTCACGGCCGCGGCGATCTCCGCTTCGGTCCGGATCACGGTTTCGGCCCCAACCGATTCGCCCCGCGCGATCTCGGAGCCGTAACACTCCATGAGCCGCAGGAAGTCGCGCCGGTAGATCAGGTGCAGCCGCACGTTCGGGTAGAGCTCGCGCAGCAGTCGGGCCTTGCGGTTCTTCCTGGTCACCAGCTTCTGGCGCATCGTGGTCAGTTCGAGGTAGAGCCGGTGATCGGGGAGGAAGAAGTCCGGGGTGAAGGCTTCGGCAATCGTGCCGTCGTCATGACGGCGAAGCGCGAAGGTCGTCGGCTCGTAGGTCCAGCGCACGTTGAAGAACGACAGCAGCTTCGCGAGTTCCTGTTCGGCGGGATGCGCGAAGGTGGGCAGCGCGTTGGGCGTGACGATGCCTCCGGAGGTGGAGAAGAGCGGCAGCGGCGGCTGGGACACGCCCCGGGACGCTGAGGCCGTCACCGAGAGCTCCGGTCACACTCAGCCAGCAGGATGGCCTTCCGCTCGCCCTCCGGTTCGGTGGCGCCAGGCCGGTGCCCGGACGACATCCCCATCATCCTCAATCTCCACGACACGAAGCGAGACAGCACACGGGGCACGTCGGATGTTTGCGGGATGCCTGAATAGTGGCACAATCCCCCGGCCGGATCAATACGCGGCTCGCATGGCGGGCATTCCCGATCGACGTGGAGAGGACCAGGAAGAGCGATGATTGTCGAGGAAGTGGGTTCCGCGCCGAATCCGCAGTTTGTGCGCGATGGATGGGTCGACCTGACCGGGGCCTGGTCGTTCGCGTACGACGACGCGGACGAGGGCCTGGCCGAGCGGTGGTTCCAGGACACGACGAAACTGGACCGGACCATCCAGGTGCCCTATCCGCCCGAATCCGGGTTGAGCGGGATTGGCGATACCTCCTACCACCGCGTGCTCTGGTATGCGCGGACCTTCACGGTCGAACCGGGGACCGGGGCGAACAGGCTGCTCCACTTCGGCGCGGTCGACTACCGGGCGACGGTCTGGGTCGATGGTGCATGGGTTGGCGACCACGAGGGCGGTCACGTCCCGTTCACGATCGATGTGACCACGGCGCTCGATGCGAGCGTGACCGAGCACACGGTTGTCGTGCGGGCGGAAGACGATCCAGTCGACGACGAGCAGCCGCGCGGCAAGCAGGAGTGGCTGGAGCATCCCCACATCATCTGGTACCACCGCACATCCGGCATCTGGCAGCCGGTGTGGCTGGAGTCGGCGCCGGCGGTCCACATCGAGGGCATGCACTGGACCTTCGACCGGGCGCGCTGGCGGATCGATTTCGACATCACGCTCTCCGGCCGGGCCTTGCCGGGCACGACGCTGCGGGTCGATTTCGAGCATGAATCGGTGGCGTTGCCGTCCGGGACGTTCGCCGTGCATGGCGACCGGGTGTCCGGTTCGATCGGCATCGATTCCAGCTATCCCACGATGAACTGGAACGTCCTGCTCTGGCGACCGGCCACGCCGAACCTGATCGGCGTGAAGCTCACGCTGTCCGCTCCGGACGCCGCTGACGATGTGGTGAAGACCTACATCGGCCTGCGCACGGTCGACACGAGCACGCCGCTGTTCCGGATCAACGGGCAGGCCCATTTCCTCCGCCTCGTCCTGAACCAGGGGTACTGGCCGGAGAGCCAGCTCACCGCCCCGACTCCCGAGGCGTTGAAGCGGGAGGTGGAACTTATCCTGGAACTCGGGTTCAACGGCGCCCGCAACCACCAGAAGGTCGAGGACCCGCGATTCCTCTACTGGGCGGACCGGCTCGGCCTGCTGCTGTGGGCGGAGATGCCGAGCCCGTTCGCGTCCACGGAGCTGGCCCTCTCTCGCCACGCCGCCGAGTGGCGTGAGGCAGTCGTGCGCGATCGCAACCACCCGTGCGTGATCGCCTGGGTGCCGTTCAACGAGAGCTGGGGCATTTCGGATGCCGAGTTCTCGCCGCGCCAGCAGCACGCGGTGAAGGCGGTCTACCACACGACGCACGAGCTCGATGGGACGCGTCCGGTGATCGGCAACGATGGCTGGGAGCAGGTCGAGGGCGACGTCTTCACCATTCACGACTACACCTGGGATCCGGAGACGTTGCGCCGGCGCTACGAGACACCCGAGGCGATCCGCACGTCGCTGGAGATGTACTTCCCGGGCGACAGGAAACTGGCCGTCGGCGGATACCAGCACGAGGGCAAGCCGGTGCTCATCAGCGAATATGGTGGGGTCAGCTACGTACCGGACTCGGGCAGCGAATGGTTCGGGTACGGGAAGGTGACCACGGAAGAGGAGTTCCTCGCCAAGTACGAGGCCCTGACCAGCGTGCTCCATGACATTCCGGGTCTCGCGGGCTTCTGCTACACCCAGCTCTGCGACACCGAGCAGGAGACGAACGGCCTGCTGGACGAGCATCGGGTCCCCAAGGCGAACCTCGAAGAGCTTCGCCGCATCACGCGCGGCAGTCGCGATCGTGGCCGCTAGGCTGGCAGGCCGGGAATCGCGAGGAGGGCGAGATTCCTGCGACAGGGCGAGCGAGCGATGCGCTCGCCTCGTCGGTCGGAATCGGGAGGGGTCGGTGTGAAGGTAGCGGTGATATCGGACATTCACGGATTCAGCCTCGCCCTCGATCGCGTGCTGGCGGACATCGACGCCACCGGGGTCGATCGGATCATCGCGGCGGGAGATCTCTGCGAGGGCGGACCCGATCCGGCCGGGGTGCTGCAAAGGCTCAGCGAGGCCGGCATCGACGCGGTCCAGGGGAACACGGATCGCGACCTCGCGGCGGAAGCGCGCTCGTCCAGACCGGCAAAGTGGGTCAGCTCGCAACTCGGTCCGGAGGGGCTGGCGGAACTGGCCGGGTTGCCGTTCGAGATCCGGATCACGCCGCCGGGTGGTTCGAGCCCCGGTGACGATCTCCTGGTCGTCCACGCGAATCCGGCCGACCAGGACCGGGCGCTGGACCCGTCTGCATCGGTGCGCGAGGTGGCGGACATCCTGGGCGACGTGCAGGTATCGGTGATCGCGTTCGGCCACATTCACATCTCGTACATCCGGGAGGTGAACGGCATCACGCTGGTCGATGTGTCGGCGGTCGGGAATCCCAAGGACGGGAGACTCATCTCGCGATGGGGGCTGCTCACCTGGGATGAAGAGGAGCATCGCTGGCTGGCGGAGCTCCGGTACGTCGACTACCCGCTCGCGGAGACGGAGCAACAGGTCCTGGAGAGCGGCATGCCGAACCCGGACAAGGTGCTCGCCAAGCTGACGCGGGCATCCTACTGAATACATGGTCTCGCCTTACTTGTCCGGTGCATGCCTGGTCGGGGCGCGGGGGCAGCCGCGCCCCCCAAATAGATTTAGACGACAGCCAGGCCAGGAGGGAGAAACCCAAAGGAGTGTCTAAACATATAGCACAATGTTGCCAAGCAAAAAACGAAAA
>JBQCJS010000529.1:0-8852 GCA_051952485.1 Thermomicrobiales bacterium
TGTAAATATTGTTGAAAATCAATTTGGTATCCTATAATATTTTTTTTTTTATTGCCCTGGGGGGGTGGCATTGGGTACTGGCTTTCGCCACGCGGGCGGGGCATACGCCCCAGGAAGGACTAGCTGACCGAGAGGGTCACCGTCAGCGGAGCGACGTACTGGCCACCGGCGAGATTGGCGGGAAGCAACGACAGATTGCCGTCCCAGGTCGCCGTGGTCACGCCCGGAGAGGCGTACGGGATGAAGATGAAGACGCCATTGACGATCATGTCATCGGACGTCACCGGTCCCGGGAACACGGTGGAGCGGACATTCGGGGCACCGGCCGGCGGCAGGACGCTGGTGATGCCAGAGTAGTTGCCACTACCGTTCGTCAGAGTCAGGTGCGATCCGGGGAAGGAAGCAGCTGAGCCCGACGGCGCCGTGCCTGCATAGACGAACGCACCGATGGTCGCATCGACTTCGAAGTCGTTGGACCAGTTGCAGGTGAGGTTCATGATGACCTGGAAACCGCCGGTAAGCGACGCGCTGTTGCTGACGCGGGGATCAACGGAGAAGGACCCGAGTACGTTCACGTCCACGGTCGATGTGACCGGGCAGGTGACATTCAGCGTGGTGCTCGCGGTATCCGTGCTGGTGGAGGTGGCGAGCGCCATGCCGGAGGTAGCGCCGAACAGCAGGGCGCCGGCGGCGATGGTGGAGACGATACGCTGCTTGAGATTCATGTGCTGATGATCCCTTTCCGCACCCCTGGTGCGCAAAGCCCACGAAGATTGAACGCAAGGCCCCTCCACAACCTGTCTGCTGGTGCCTCCTCCTGTCTGGCGCATGCGGCCCTGGCCGCTCGATGGAACGGGGCGAATGCTCCGGGTGCGTTCATCTCGCCGGAGTGGTTCGCGGACGGGATTCGTCACTGCAGGCGGGTCGCCTGGACCGTAACGGCGATGTGATAGCCTCCCGGCGGCACCGTGTCCGGGAACGTCACCTTCGTGGTGATGGTGAGCGTGCCGCTGGTCGGCGCGGTCGGATCGGGAGCGGCGATGATCGAGATGACGCCATCGGCGAAGGCATTGGTGGTGTCGATCGTTCCGGCGACGCTGGAGAGCGTCATGGCGCTGATGGGCACGGTCGCCAGGTCGGAGGTGAAGTCGCTCAGGGTCACCTGGGCCTGCCAACCGCAGCCGCTGGGGGCATTCGCATAGGAGAGGGTGATCGTGCCGGTGGATTCGTCCGACGCCGGCTGGTCGACCTGCGTGAACGAGAACCCGGTGATGGCGATCGTGGGATCGGTCGCGGCCTCGCCGCCAATTTGCAGCGGCGTCGTGGCGGTCTCGACGTGCTCGGCGCCCGGTTGGGCAGCGGAGCCGTCGGCAGCGGGAAGCGGATTGCCCGCGTCGTCCTCAGGGACGGGCTCGGTCGAGGTCGCCGTCAGGGCCACGTCGACGGCGGCGGTGGTGATGGCGGTGCAGGAGAGCCGGGTGCCGAGATAGAAGCGCGTGCTGAGGAACTTCCCATCGTCCGGGGTGTCATCGGCAAGCGTCAGGGTGCCGGTTGCCGCGTCGAGTTGGGCCTGGTCGCTGAGGGCGCCACCATTCACGGCAATGAGTGCCCAGCCGTCGGTGGACGTCGAGACCTGCGCGACGACCTGGGAGACATTCTCGGTGTCCCAGGTGGCGGTGCATTCCTGGATCGCCCACGTTGCGCCGCCCGCCTTGGCCAACGCTCCATCGAGCGATGTGCAGGCAAGCGAGGGCTGGAAGGGCTTCGCCGGGCGCGGTGTCGGCGAGGGCGTGGCGGTTGCCGTGGCGGTCGCGGTCGGTTCGTCGGTGGGGCTACTGGTCGGTTCGAGGGTCGCGGAAGGCTCGTCGGTGGGAATGTCGGTAGGCTCGACGACCGGCTCCTCCGTTGGCTCATCCGTGGGGACGACAACGGGCTCGTCGGTTGGCTCGACGACCGGCTCCTCGGTTGGGATCTCCTCCGTCGCGACCGGCTCCTCGGTGGCGATCACCGGCTCGCTGCCATCCGGGGTGCCTTCCTGGGCACGGGCAACCTGGGACCATCCGTGGGTGGGGAGCAGCAGCGCCATGCCCAGCATGATGGCCGTTGCCATGCGCATGATGGTGCGGCCATGGTGGCGCGCGCGCGGATGAGAAGGTCCCCGGCGCTGCCAGGAATCAGGTGTCATGGACACAGTCGCCCCCACAAGTCGGGCACACGACAACCGCATCGATGGCGTCGCGGACCGACCAGAATCCCCCAAAAGACATGTGTGATGTGCCGCCCCGATGAGGCGTGGGACCCGATGGCGTTGAGTATACAAGCCGGTCTGGATTTGTATAGGTGTTCCTGTATGTCATTCCGCGAAAATGACCAAAACGCGCTATGATCCAAGGGGACAAATGTCAAATACACAAAAAGTGTCCATGCGATCATTGTGTATTGGTTTCGCCCAGGCTTGGACGGGCTGATTGCCCGGATCGCTGTTGTCGCCTACGGTGGAGGGACACAACTCGTTCCACCGTGCCTGGAAAGGATGTACCCATGCCCCGTGCCGTCTCTACCTGGTCCCTCCACCGTACGCTCGGCAACGTTGTCGCGCCCGATTCCTCCGTCTCGGGCGGACGGTCGAAGGACCTGCCGCCGACGATCACCGAGGGCATCGCCCTCCTCGACCTTCCTCCCCTCCTCGCAGCCCACGGCTACGACACCCTCCACCTCTGCCACTTCCACCTCGCCTCGCGCGATGCCGCCTACCTTGCCGCCGTGCGCGCGGCGCTGGCGGAGCACGGGATCACCCTGGACACCTTCCTGATCGACGATGGCGACCTCACCGCGCCCGACGCGGACCGGCACGAGGCCTGGTATGGCGAGTGGCTCGATGTCGCGGAGGCGCTTGGGGCAACGCGGGCGCGGATCGGGGCGGGACGTGCCGCGCCGACGCCTGGGCTGCTGGCCGCCAGCGGCGAACGCCTCGCCCGGCTGGCCGCATCGCATCCCGGCGTGCGCGTGGTGACGGAGAACTGGCTGGAGATGACGCCGGATGCGGCCTCCGTGCTCACCGTCCTCGACGCCGCCGGGGACAGCGTCGGCCTCCTGATCGACCTCGGCAACTGGACCGGCCCCGCGAAGTACGACGATCTCGCGCTGCTCGCTCCGCATGCCGAGACCTGCCACGCGAAGTGCCACTTCTCGGCGGATGGTCCGGATGCGGATGATTTCCAGCGTTCGCTGGAGATCCTGAGGACCGCCGGGTTCGATGGCCCGCTCGCGCTGATCTACGACGGCCCCGATGCGGACGAGTGGGCGAACCTCGACCGCGAATGGACGATCGTCTCCGATGTGTTTGCGGAGGATGCGGTTTCTGCCTGATCGTCCGGGCGGAATCCTGGAACGCGACACGCCCCCGGCATCGTGCCGGGGGCGTGTCGTGGTCTGCGACCGGGCGCGGCGTCAGGATTGGCCGTCGGCGGCATTCCAGTTCGCGAGGTTCCAGAAGTAGCCCACGAACGGGTGCTCGAAATCGAGGTTCTCGTAGCGGAGCCGGTTGCCGATCGCGGTGAAGAACGCCCGCACCAGGATCGGCACCACCACGACGTTCCCGATCAGGTAGTCGTTCATCTCGATCAGGATCTTCTGGGCCTCCTCGGTGCTCGTGGCGGCCAGCAGCGAATCGTAGAGGGCGTCGTAGTCGGCGCTGGCGAAGCGCTGGACGTTCGCCTTCTGCCAATCGTTCGCCTTCTGGGAGATGTTCGCGCCGTCCTTGCCCGCGTACCACACGCTGAGGCGGTTCACCGGGATCAGCGACGAGATGTCCGCCGACCAGATGGCGCTGTCCCAGTAGAAATGCTGGAGGTTCTGGTCGTTGCCCGCGGAGGAATCGAAGAAGATCGTGCTGTCCGCCTGCACCAGCTCGACCTTGAAGCCGATCTTCTCCAGGTCCTGCTTGATCACTTCCTGCGTCTTCTGTCGCACGGAATTCACGCTCGCCGCGAAGGTGAGCGCCAGTTGCACGCCGTCCTTCTCGCGCACCGATCCGTTCCGCGCCCAGCCGGCCTCGTCCAGGATCTGGTTCGCCTTGTCGAGATTGTATTCCCAGCTCGTGTTCGGCGATTCGAAGAACTCGGAGCCGGAGAGGATGTTCGCGGTCGCCAGGTCCTCGCTGCCATAGAACTCGCGGGCGATCAGGTCGCGCTGGACGGCGAGGTTGATGGCCTGCCGCACCGCGAGGTCGGTGAGGAACGGGTGCGGCGTGTCCTTCTGCGACCGCTGCCCATCGACCTCGGCGTTCGGGTCCGAGAAGTTGAGGTAGAGCACCTCCAGCGTCGCGCCGCGGGTCTCCACCAGGCGTCCGGCCGTGCCCTGCTCCTGCATCTGCTTCAGGACGGCCGGCTCGGCCTGCACGTTCCACGCGAAATCGAACTCACCCGTCTGCACCACGGCGCGCCCGGCGGAAACGGCGTCGCCGCCGCCCTTGAAGAGCACGCTGGAGAAGAAGGGCTTGTTCGCCTCGCGGTAGTTCTCGTTGATGACGAAGGTGCCCTGGTCGTTCGGGGTGAAGGAATCGACCTTGTACGGCCCGGTGCCGATCGGGCTGGTGAGGAAGGCGTCGTTGCGGTTCTTCGGGTCGTTGCCGAAGACGTGCGCCGGATAGATCACGCCCAGCGAATTGCCGGTGAAGGCATCGAACCAGTTCACCAGCGGCGTGTCGTAATGGGCGATGGCGGTGAGGTCGTCCACGACCTCGACATCGGAGATGCGGCTCCAGACATCGTAGCTGGTGGAGGTGTTGGCCGGCTCGACGATCCACTGCCAGGTGAAGGCGATGTCGTTCGCGGTCACGGGCTCGCCGTCGCTCCAGGTGATGCCGGGGCGCAGCTTCAGGGTGACGGTGGAGAGGTCGCCGGCGAGCAGCCCGTTCTCCTGCGTCGGCGTGGTCTCCAGCAGCACCGGCTGGATGGTGCCATCCGGGAAGTACTGGAGCAGCGGCTCGAAGATCAGGTTGCCAGCGGAATCACCGGCGGCGTGCGGGGCCAGCACGGTCGGGGCCTGCCACCAGAGGATACGGAGCTGGTCGCCCTGGCCGCGGGTCTGGTCGGCGATGCCGACCTCCGGGCGCTGGTAGGTGGACGCTGCGGGGCTGGCGGCGGGCGATGCATCGGGTGAGGTCGCCGGGGATGGCGTCTGCGCCGCGTAGATGTTGCCTCCATTGGCGAGGAACGTCGCGGCGGCGGTCGAGACACCAAGCGCGGTCGCGCGGGTCAGGAAGGATCGCCGGTCGAGGTCGCCCTGCCGGAAGCGGGTATGGAGGTCGTTGATGGCGGCGTTCGATGCGGAAGAGCGGATGGGACCGGAGGACATGCGGACAGTGCTCGCTTTCGTGGGAATGATGAGAAGGGGCAGGAGGGCATCGGCCAGGAGCCGGATACGGGAGGTACCGTGCACGATGCCTGCCTCGCATGGCGGGACCGATGCGGGGCCGGCGCTCAGCGACGACAGGCGGGTTCGAGCCGCGCAGGGGCGGGGACATCGCGTCGCGGGCCGCACCATTCGTGGAGGGGGCGGGGAGGGGAAGGCGGTTGGTACCGGCGGGCCAGGAGGACGGGCGCGAGGGCTGGAGGGCCGCCGACTGGAGTGCGGAATGACACGAAAAAAACCCTCGTCGGAAGGACGAGGGCGCGGCGTGGGGCCATCCGGGTGAGGGGCCGCCTGCCGTCCCTCATCTTCCAGGTAGACCCTGTCGGAATTAGCACCTGTTCGCGGGGGCGAATGGTTGCTGGAGCGTCATCGGGCCGATCCCTCCGCTCCTCTCGATGAGGTAACGCTTCATTTGTTGAAGGAACTGTATCCGATGCGAACACGTCCGGTCAACCGCCCGATGCGCTCAGCAAGAACGTGCGGACAGATGGTGTTCGATCGCTTGAAAATAATCGGATGGGGCGGTATCATCTGAGCAACCCACCCAATGGCTATTCCCGTTGGGTTTCGGACCGCTCCCCTCGGGGGGCGGTTCCTTTTTCATGCGGCGTAAGAGGTGCGCATGGCTGTTGGTGTCTATATCGACGGATACAACTTCTACTACCGTGTGTTTCGGAACGACCACCGACGTGATCGGGTGCCCTCTCGCTACAAATGGCTAGACCTCTACAAGATGGCCCGGATGTTGATGCCCAGGGAAGATGTGACCTACGTCGGTTATTTCACCGCTCCTGTCGACCCTAACCGAAGCCGAGGCCAATCCGAACGCCAGCGGGCCTATCTGTTGGCGTTGGAATCCCTCCCACAAGTTGAAGTTGTTCGAGGGAACTTTCGCTGGGTTCATCATCGGGGGACGCTCAACGAGGACGGAAGTGGTCCCCACGAGACATTCTGGCACTGGGAAGAAAAAGGGTCCGATGTCAACGTTGCGATGCATATGGTGCGCGATGCCTGTCTCGATCGTTATGACAAGATGATGCTGATTTCGAATGACTCCGACCTTGCTGGTCCTGTTCGAATGGTTACCCAGGAATTGAAGATACCGGTCATTCACTGTAGCCCCGACACCACCATCAACGGCTCTCTGCGGAATGTCGCCTCTGCCTCGATCACGTTGCAAACGCGTCGGCTTGGCTCATGCTTGCTGCCAGAGCAGGTCGTCCTGCCGAATGGGATCACGGTATCTTGCCCCGAGCGGTGGCGCTGACCAGGCCTGTTTCATGACGAATCTGGACGAAATACGACGGACCCGGTCCGAACCGGGTCCGTCGTTCGGTGATTCCAGCTGGAGCTACGTCAGCTGGTCGTCCGGGGCGTTCCAGTTCGCGATGTTCCACATCGGCAGCACGAAGCTCGGGCCGTTGGCGAGGTTCTCGTTCCGCACCCGGTTCGAGAGCGCGTAGGTGCTGAATGCCCGCGCCACGATCGGGATCGCCACGACGTCCGCGATCAGCAGGTCGTTCATCTGGATCAGCAGCGTCGCCGCCTCCTGCGCGTCCAGGGTATCGACCAGCTTCTCGTAGAGCGCGTCGTAGTCCGGGTTGGTGTAGCGCTGGGTGTTGTCCTTCGCCCAGCCGTTCTCCTTCTGGGCGATGTTCTCGCCGTTCGGCCCGGCGTACCAGCGGCTCATGTAGGAGACCGGGATCGGCGAGTACGGGCCGTTCGTCCACATGTCCAGGTCCCAGTACATGTGATAGAAGTTCTGGTCGTTCGCGGGATCGCCGCTGAAGAAGATCGAACCGTCCACCTGCTGCAACTCGACCGAGGCGCCCACCTTCTCCCAGTCCGCCTTCACGATCGCCTGCGTCTTCTGGCGCACCGGTGTGATCGAGGTCCAGTAGTCGAAGGCGAACTTCACCCCATCCTTGCTACGCGTGGCGCCGTCCTTCGTCCAGCCGGCCTCGTCCAGCGCGGCGTTCGCGGCGTCGAGGTCGAAGCTCCAGGTGGTGTTCGGGGAGGTGAACGATGCCAGCCCGGTGAGGGTGTTCGCGGTCGGGTGTTCGCTCTCCGGGTTGTAGAGCTGCTTCGCGATCAGGGCGCGATCGACCGCCAGGTTGAGCGCCTTCCGCACCTCCAGCTGGCTGAAGAGCGGGTGCGGCGTGTCCTTCTGCGAGCGCTGGCCATCGACCTCCTTGCGGGGGTCGGAGAAGTTGAAGTTCAGCATCTCGATGGTCGTGCCGGGCTCGGAGAAGACCTTGCCGTATGTGCTGCCGGTCGCCATCTCGGTGATGATCTCCGGCTCCACCTGTAGGTTCCAGGCGTAGTCGAACTCACCCGTCTGGAGCACCGCCCGGCCCGCCGAGGCGGGATCGCCGCCGCCCTTGAGATAGATCGTCTTGAAGTAGGGCTTGTTCGGCTCGCGGTAGTGTTCGTTGATCGCGTAGCGGGCGGAGTCGTTCGCCTTGAACTCGGTGACGACGTACGGCCCGGTGCCGATCGGGGCCAGCAGGAAGGCGTCGTTCTTGTTGGCCGGGTCGTTGTTGAAGGCGTGCGCGGGATAGAGGTTGCCGTTGTAGTTCCCGGCGAACGGCTCGAACCAGGTCGCGGCGGCCCGCTTGAAGGTGACGACGGCGGTGCGGTCGTCCTTCGCCTCGATGCCGGCGATCTCGTCCCACAACGCGTAGGAACTGGCGCTGTTCGCCGGCGTCGTCACCCATTTCCAGGTGAAGACGAGGTCGTTGGCGGTGACCGGCGTGCCGTCGCTCCAGAGCAGGCCATCGAGGAAGACGAAGGTCGCGCTGGTCAGGTCCTCGGCGAGCAGGCCGTTCTCGACACTCGGCACAGCCTCCACCAGGTTCGGGATCAGCGTCCCGTCCGGGAGGTAGTGCAGCAGCGGCTCGATCACCGGCGCGGCGGCGAGGTAATCCTTGTCGCTGAGGGCGCTGTGCGGCGCGGCGACGGTCGGCGCCTGCCAGACGATCAGCCGGAGTTCGTCACCCGCGCCACGGGTCTGCCGGTCCGTCCCGAAGGCGGGAGCGCCGCTGCTTCCCGCGGCGACGGGCGAGGCGGCCGGGGAAGCGCCGGGAGAGGCGTCCGGTGACGCATCCGGTGTCGCGCCCTGGGCGGCGAAGGCGAACCCGTTGCGGGAGGATGTGCCGCTCGCCGCCTGGGCGCCGGCATTGGCGAGGAAGGTGGCAGTGGCAGCGCTGACGCCCATCGCGGTGGCGCGGCGCACGAAGGCGCGGCGGGAGACGGCGCCCTCCGTGAAGGCGGCGTAGAGCTGCGCGAGTGGCGAGTCGGTCGGCTGGCGATGGGGTTGGCCGTTGGCGTGAGCGGTGTCTGGTGCGGTCATCGCGATCGTTCCTGGTGGTCGTGGTTGCTGCGACGGGAGGCGGAGATTCCGGGCGACCGCCGGGGCGTGGCTCCGGACGGTCGCA
>JBQCJS010000530.1:0-3588 GCA_051952485.1 Thermomicrobiales bacterium
CTTTGACGCCCCCGGGTTCGTGAACCCATACTGCGGTCGGGCCAGCAGTGAGCATGCCAGGGTGATCCGCCGGTTTGACCCGGCCAGGCGCCTTTCCTATACTCCAGTGTTTGCCGCTTTCGACGCAGCGGCTGGATGCGCCACGTGAAGGCGAATCGCAGTCGTCCCAATGGAGCTACTCCGTGCGAACACGTAACTGGTGGATGCTTGGGTTTATCGTCCTCCTCACCCTCGGATCGGTGTGGGTGGCGCTCCCGGGCACGGTGCTCGATGTCGGCGGCTTCAAGGAGCGTCATCCGATCCGGGAAGGCCTGGACCTGCAGGGCGGACTCCAGGTGCTGATGGAGGCGCGTCCTGCCGATGGCGGTTCGGTCGACAAGTCGACGCTCGACGGCACGCGCGACACCCTGGAGCGGCGCGTGAACGGGCTCGGGGTGAGCGAGCCGCTCATCCAGACGCGCGGCAGCAACCAGATCGTCGTCGAACTGCCAGGCATCAGCGATCCCGAACAGGCGATCGCCGTCCTGCAGCAGACCGCCCAGCTGGAGATCATCGACCCGGCCGGGTATTCCCTGAGTGCGGGGATGCAAGTCCAGACATCGCTGAGCGAGCAGCGTGAGGCCCAGCAGGCCGCGGCGACGCCGTCGCCTGGCGCGAGCCCGGCGGCCACGCCCGCCCCGACGGCGTCCCCGGCCGAGGGTGAGGTGGGGCCGGTCCTCGGTGCCATCACACCCACGCCGACCGTCGAATCCAACGCCAACGGTCCGGTCTTCACCACGATCGTCAGCGGCACCGATCTCAAGGACGCCTATGCGACCACCGACCAGACCGGCGCCTGGGTTGTCGCCTTCGAACTGCAGAGTGGCGCGGCCGAGAAGTTCTACGACTACACCAGCCAGCACATCGGCCAGCAGATCGGATTCGTCCTGGACGGGACGGTCATTTCGGCGCCGGTGCTGCGCAACGCGATCAGCTCCCAGGGCCAGATCGACGGCATGACCGCGACCGAGGCCCAGAACCTCGCGCTGCAGCTCAAGGCCGGTGCCCTCGGGGTGCCGCTGGAAGTGGTTTCCAGCCAGACCGTCGGCCCGTCCCTCGGCCAGGACTCGGTCGATCGCAGCCTCCTCGCCGGCATCATCGGCCTCGGCGCGGTCGCGCTCTTCATGATCATCTACTACCGCATCCCCGGCGTGATGGCGGTGCTCGCCCTGCTCATCTACACGGCGATCACCCTCGCGCTGTACAAGCTGATCCCGGTAACCCTGACCCTGCCGGGTATCGCCGGGTTCATTCTCTCGATCGGTATGGCCGTCGATGCGAACGTCCTCATCTTCGCGCGCCTGAAAGAGGAGTTGCGCAGCGGCAAGACGCTGAACCGGGCGATCGAGGCCGGATTCGACCACGCCTGGCCGTCCATCCGGGATTCCAACATCTCGACCATGATCACCTGCGCCATCCTCTATTGGTTCGGCCAGTTCACCGGCGCCACGATCATCACCGGCTTCGCGCTGACCCTCTTCGTGGGTGTCGCCGTCAGCCTCTTCACCGCCATCACCGTCACGCGGACCTTCCTGCGGATCATGGTCGATTCCGGCATGATCCGGAATCAGTGGTGGCTCGGGATCGGTCGCGTCGAGATGCGGGCAATGGCTGGCGACTAGGATCGCAGGCCGCCGTTCGCTGAATCACCCGGGAGTTCCTCGCTCATGGAGCACATCGCCAGCCGTCGCAACACCTGGTTCGCCCTCTCCGGGGCGCTCCTGATCCCCTGCATCCTCGCCCTGATCATCCACGGCCTGAACTTCGGGATCGACTTCACCGGTGGGTCCGCCTGGGAAATCCAGTACACGGAATCGGTCGATACCGAGGACATCGTCGCCGTGCTGGCGGCGAACGGCCTGCCGAACGCCCGCGTCCAGCAGGTGGGTGAGGAGAGCCAGCACTCCTACCTGATCCGGACCGAGGAGATCAAGGAAGGCTCGCCGGAGAAGCAGAAGCTGACCGAAGCCCTCGGGACGCTCGGCACGCTGGTGCCCGGTGGCGAGAGCCTGAGTACCGTCGGCGCGTCGGTCGGGAACTCGATCCGCAACCGGTCCGTGCTGGCGGTCGCCGCGGCGTCGGTCGGCATCCTCCTCTACATCGCGTTCGCCTTCCGCAACACGCAGCGCCCGTTCCTCTACGGCATCGCGGCGATCATCGCCATGCTTCACGACGCCCTGATCGTGCTCGGCGTCTTCGCCATCCTCGGGTGGCTGTTCGATGTGGAGGTCGATGCCCTGTTCATCACGGCATTGCTGACGATCATCGGCTTCTCGGTCCACGACACGATCGTGGTGTTCGACCGCATCCGGGAGAACCTGGCCAACAAGGTGGCGAACTCGTTCGAGGAGATCGTCAACTACTCGATCGCGCAGACGCTCGTCCGCTCCGTGAACACCTCGCTGACGGTGCTGATCACGCTGCTGGCACTCTACCTCTTCGGCGGTTCGTCCACCAAGAACTTCGTGCTTGCGCTGCTGATCGGCGTGGTGGCGGGCACCTACTCCTCGATCTTCAACGCCAGCCAGATCCTGGTCGCGTGGGAGACCCACGAGATCCAGAACGCCTTCAACCGCATCTTCCGGCGCAAGCAGACGCCGAGCGCCACCACCCGCGCCGCATAGCCAGTTGCCCGCGGCCCGGCATCTCCTTCGACGTGTGAAAGGTCTTTTCCGGCATGAGTGACGCGCGACGGATCGGCATCATCGGCGGCGGGTTCGCGGGATTGACCGCTGCCCTTCGCCTCGCCCAGGCGGGACATCAGGTCACGCTCTGGGAGAAGGGCCGGTTCGGCGGCCAGGCGGCGACCTTCCCGGTCGCCAACACCCGGCTCGAAGTCTTCTATCACCACCTCTTCCAGAGCGACACGTCCATCGTCGAACTTGCCAATGAACTCGGGGTCGGCAAGGACCTGATGTGGCTGCCGTCGAACGTCGGCTACTTCGCGGACGGGCGCATCTATCCGCTGAACGGCGCGGCGGACCTGCTGAAGCTGGGCTGCATCCCCTTCCACGACCGGGTGCGGGTGGGCATGGTCACGGCCTACCTGCAACGAAAGAAGGACTGGAAGCCGTACGAGAACGTCACCGCGCACCAGTGGTTGCAGCGGGCGCTCGGCAAGCGGGCGTACGACAAGACGTTCGGGGCGCAGTTGCGGGCGAAGTTCGGGTCGTACCAGGACCAGGTGGCGATGGTCTGGTTCTGGGGCAAGATTTGGCTGCGCACCACGTCTCGTCGTTCGCCGCTGGAACAGGAGAAGCTCGGCTACTTCCGGGGCAGTTTCCAGACCATCGTGGATGCGCTGGTGGAAGGGTGCCGGAAGGCGGGCGTGGACCTGCGCACCGCCGGAATCACCTCGCTGCAGCAGGCGGACGGTGGCGCTTGGACGGTGTTGACCGAGGGCGGCAGCGAGGCGGAGACCTTCGATGCCCTGGTTGCCACGGTGCCGAGCAATATCTTCGGGAAGATGGTGCCGGACCTGCCCGAGGCGTACCGGAGGAAGCTCGGGGCCCTGGAATACGAAGCGGCGGTGGTGGCGGTGCTGGAACT
>JBQCJS010000531.1:0-2203 GCA_051952485.1 Thermomicrobiales bacterium
ATCTCGTCGCCTGCGGCCATCGAGCAGTTCGGCGATGCCGACTATGGGCGCAACCCCGTGGGTACAGGTCCCTGGAAGTTCAAGGAATGGACGGCGGGTGAGGAGATCGTCCTCGTCGCCAACGAGAACTACAAGAATGTCCACAGCCTGGTCACCAACACCGGGCGGCCATATGCCGACGAACTGATCTTCCGGAACATCACGGAAGATGCCACGCAGATCGCCGCCATCGAGACGGGCGAGGTGACGATCATCCCGCTCCCGCCGCGCGAGGTCGAACGATTCAAGGAAGACGACCAGTATCAGGTCCTGGTGCCGGAGCGGGCGACCAACATCTGGTTCATCGAGTGGAGCATGCTTCCCTCGGAATCGGCGGCCACCCCAGCTGCCGGGTCCACGCCCGCCGCCACGCCAGCGGCGGCCCCCGGAACGGCGGGCCAGATCTACAAGGGTCCGTACTTCGACGACATCCGCGTCCGCCAGGCTGTCGCGTACGCCATCAATCCCGACGAGATCATCCAGAGCGTGTTCCAGGGCCTGGCCGTCCGCAACTACGGCCCGATTCCCACCGGCCATTTCTCCTTCAACCCGGATATCGAGCAGTACGGGTACCATCACGATCCCGAGAAGGCGAAGGCGCTGCTCGATGAGGCCGGATGGACCCTCAACGGCGATGTCCGCGAGAAGGATGGCCAGAAGCTCGAGCCGCTCCTGTGGACGTGGAACGCCGGCAACAACGTCAACACCGTTCAGGTGCTGCAGAATCAGCTCGCCGCTGTGGGATTCGCCGTCAAGATCGAAACGATGGAGATTGCCACTCTCCTGGCGCGCCAGAAAGAGAACATCTCCGATTTCGACGTGATGAGCTGGGGCTGGCCCGAGCCGCATCTCATGAAGATGATGATCGAAGGGGATGCCGCGCTCGGACTCTATCGGAATCCCGAATACCTCGCCCTGGTCGACGAGGCGTCGCGCGTCACGGACCAGGCGGCACGCAGCGAGCTCTACTTCAAGGCGAGCCAGGTCATGCTCGCCGATGTTGCCATGGTTCCGCTGTGGACCACCATGGGCGCCACGGGTGTCCGGGCGGAACTGAAGGACTTCAAGCTCGGTCCCACCGGTACCGCGATCTTCGAGGACGCCTATTTCGAGTCCTGAGCGATGCGGGGATGGGAGGGCGTGGCGCGGTCACGCCCCCCATCCCCGGTCGAGCGGCCCCGGCACTGAGCCGACGCTGGTAGTCCTGGCTCACGACGTGATGGGGTCCGTAAAGCACGCGATGACCGCACGCACACGGAGTTGACCGTGTTTCGCTATATCCTCTATCGCATCCTGGCGGTGATCCCGGTCCTGGTCGGTGTCTCGATCGCCGTGTTCTTCATGGTCCGTCTCGTTCCCGGCGATCCTATCCAGATCATGTTCGCCAACCAGGCATCACCATCGCCCGAGCGCGTCGCCGAGATGCGGCACCAGCTCGGGCTCGATCTCCCCATCTGGAAGCAATACCTCCAATACATTCAGGGCATTACCCACGGCGATTTCGGGCAATCGATTCGTTCGCGCCAACCCGTCTTCGACGAGATCATCGAACGATTGCCGAACACGCTGCGGCTCACTGCCGCCAGCCTGGTGGTCGCCGTCGTGATCGGCATTTCCACCGGCGTCATCTCCGCCGTCTTCAAGGGGAAATGGATCGACAAGCTCAGCATGGTCATCGCCATCCTTGGCATCTCGATTCCCGGGTTCTGGCTCGGCCTGATGATGATGCTGGTCTTCGCCGTGCGCCTGGGCTGGTTCCCGGTCTCCGGCGCGGCGACATGGAAGCACCTGGTCATGCCGGCCTTCACGCTTGGCCTCCTTTCCTCGGCCGTGATCGCGCGCCTGACCCGGGCCAGCATGCTCGACGCCATGAACCAGGATTACATCCGGACCGCACGCGCCAAGGGCCTGACGGAAACGGGCGTCGTCGTGCGTCATGCGCTCCGCAACGCGCTGGTTCCCGTGGTGACGATCGTCGGCCTCCAGATCGGTGGGCTCCTCTCCGGGGCGTTCATCATCGAATCGGTCTTTGCCTATCCCGGGGTTGGCGCACTCGCCGTCACGGCACTCCAGAATCGGGACTTTCCCATGATCCAGGGCATTGTGCTCTTTGTCGCGGTGGTCTATGTCGGGGTCAATCTCATCGCGGACCTTGTCTATGGCC
>JBQCJS010000532.1:0-5074 GCA_051952485.1 Thermomicrobiales bacterium
CGACGCTCCCCCCCTGCTCATCCGCCCCGAACGAGAGCAGGCCGACCGCGCTCCCGAAGAAGAGGATCGCGCCAGCGTAGTGGCGGAAGAGGAGCACCGGGCCGTCCTGGCCGGAGAAGGCACGCACTGCCGCCAGCGCCGCGAAGACGGGCACCAGCGGCGCGGCGATGTGAAAGAGACTGGTCAACGAATCGGACCACCAGGCGATCACCGCGCCATCCTGGCGACCCCGCCCGAGCGCCCACGAGCTGCAGAGCGCCAGCAGCACCAGCAGGCCCCCGAGGACCTCGCGCTTCAGGCGATCCGAGATCGCGAAGTCGGGGACGAGCCCATGCACGAAGCTGGCGACCCATATGCGGACCGAGGCAAACCACGACCGCGCGGAGGACGATCCCTTCCGTGTCCCGGCAGTGGCCGCAGCCTTCTTTCCCCTGGAACTGGCAGCCGGGCGCTTCGGGGTTGCAGCCTTGGCCGCACCCGACGCCGATCCCGAACTCGTCCTGGCTCGCGTCTGCGTCGCCAACGTCCCTGCTCCACCACGGCGCTATAGCCGCTCCACGACCGACCGGAAACGGACGAACCGTTCCTCACGCCGACCCGACCGAGTGTACGAACATAGTGTACACCAGTCTCGTGGAATCATGACCAACTGTCAACAATGGCGGAACGCCGGGAGGCAACGCACAGCGTGGGATGAGGAATCGGTGCAGCGGCGCCGATCGACGTGCGCAGCAGAGCGCAATACTTTGCTCGTACCTCGCCTAGATCGCCTGCAGTGAGACGATGATCGTCGGGCGGCGGCGGGCGGTCGACCAGAAGTAGTCGGAGGTCTCGTCGCGAATCATCCGCTCCAGATGCCGCCACTCGCCTTCCGCAGGCGGATCGCCGTAGTCGCTCACCACCTCGGTAATGCGCTCCTCCGCCCCCGTCACGAGGTCGATCCCGCGCCGGTACCGGGCGAACCCCCGGACGACCACCTCCGGATCGCCGAGCAGCTCGCCCGTCAACCCGTCGATCACGACGGTGGCGACCACGACTCCCTCCCGCGCCAGCACCTTCCGCGCGTCCAGCATCTCGTCCGTGATCTCGCCGACGACGCCTCCCTCGACGTAGATGTGACCCACCTCGATCGGGCCGTCCTCTTCGTCGATGCGCACGCCGTCCGCGTCGATCACCACCACGTCGCCCATCCCGACGTGATGGATGCGCTCGCGCGGAATCCCTGCCCCCACCGCGAGATCGGTATAGAGCGCCAGGTGCCGTGCCTCTCCGTGCGTCGGAATGGCGTGTTCCGGGCGCGTCAGCTCCAGCATCCGCACCAGCTCGTCCTGGCTGGCGTGTCCGGAGACATGGACAAGCGCCCGCGCCGAGTAGATCACCTCCGCGCCCAGGCCGAACAGGCGGTCGATGATCTTGAACACACTCGTCTCGTTGCCGGGAATCGGCGTCGCGGAGACGATCACCGTGTCGCCGGGACCGATCTCGATATCCCGGTGCTCGCCGTTGGAGATGCGGTTGAGCACCGCCATCGGCTCACCCTGGCTGCCGGTCACCACGTAGACCAGGTCCTTCGGGTTCATGCCACGCGCCACTTTCGCCGGGACCAGCACGCCATCCGGATCGTCCAGATAGCCGAGATCTGTGGCGATGCGGACATTCCCGTCCAGGCTGCGCCCCAGCGTCGCCACCCGGCGCCCATGCCGCCCGGCGACATCGATCACCTGCTGGACCCGGGCGATGAGCGAGGCGAAGGTCGCGATGATGATGCGCCCCGGCGCCTGGGCGAAGATCTCCTCGTACGTCTGCCCCACCACACGTTCCGACTTCGTCCAGCCCGTCGATTCGACGTGGACGCAATCGGAGATGAGGAGCTTCACGCCCCGCTCGCCGAACTGCTCCAGGAGCGCGAAGTCGGACTGCTTGCCGTCGATCGGCGTGGGGTCGAACTTGAAGTCGCTGGTATGCACGATGAGCCCGGCAGGCGTGTCGATCCCGAACCCGACCGCATCGGGGATGCTGTGACAGACCCGGAAGGGCTCGACCGTGAAATCGCCGGCTTCCAGTTTCGGGCGCTCGTCGGGATCGAAGACGTGGATCGGCACCTGGCCGAGCAGCTTCGCCTCACGCAGCTTGCCTTCGATCAGGCCAGCGGTCAGCTTCGTGGCGTGGACCGGCGCCCCGAGTTCGGGCCAGAGATGCGCCAGGCCGCCGATATGATCCTCGTGGCCGTGGGTGATGAAGATGCCGCGAATCTTCGCCTGTCGCTCCCGGAGATAGGCAATGTCCGGCAGGACGATGTCGATTCCGAACTCGTCCTCCTCCGGAAACCCCAGTCCACAGTCGATCACGACGATGTCCCGCTCCGTCTCGAGCAGGAAGAGGTTCTTGCCAACCTCACCGATACCGCCGAGAAAGATGAGCCTGACGCTGGGTCCAGAAGTCGTCACAGGAGCGTGTTGCCTTTCATCGGAAGCGAGCGTCGGTGGTCACGGTGGTGGTGATTGTGGTCGTGGCCCCGGAGTCCGGCTGGCGGCCTAGAAGAGCGAGATCTGCTGGGCTGGGGTCTCGCGCTCGGCCTCCGATTCCCGTTCCCGCTCGACCTCGGCCAGGTACTTCGGCAGCTTCGCGAAATCGGCCTCGATGTCCCCCCGCAACGCCCCCTGATGGAGCGCGGCGGCCGGGTGGTACATCGGCACCACCAACCGCCTCCCGACCTTGCGCGGCTCGCCGTGGATGCGCGAGATGCGTTCGCCGGGAAAGTACTTCGCCATTGAGAACCGTCCCAGCGTGACGATCACGTCGGGATCGATCGCGGCGATCTGGCGCTCCAGGTAGAAGGAGCAGGCGTGGATTTCGTCCGGCAGCGGGTCGCGATTCGAGGGCGGGCGGCATTTCACCACATTCGTGATGAAGACCTCCTCCCGCTTCAGGCCGGCCTTCGCGATCAGTTCCGAGAGGAACTTGCCCGAATTGCCCACGAAGGGACGGCCTTCCTGGTCCTCATGCCAGCCCGGCCCCTCGCCGATCAGCATCACCCGCGCGTGGGGGTCGCCCTCGCCAGGAACGGCGTGCGTGCGCGTGCGCGAAAGCTCGCAGAGTGTGCAGACCTTGACCTCGTCGGCAATGACCGCCAGTTCCTGCTCGACCGTTCGATCTGCCACCTCACGCGCTCCTTTGCCACTCCGGGAAGGCTGGCCGTCCATGCTTCCGGCCCGAATACGGCGTCCAGTATAGGCCCCGATCCTTGCCCGTGCTGGACTCCGTCCGTCCCGTACCGTGCTTCCAGCACGGTACGCATGTTCCGGACCCGCGACGTCACCCCTTGAGCGCGCCCTCGGTCAGCCCCTTCACGAGCTGCTTCTGGAAGATGAGGAATGCCAGCACCAGCGGGATGAAGATGATCGTGGCGCCAGCGGCGATCAGCGGCAGGTTGGCGGTCCATCGCTGCTGGAAATAGAGGAGGCCCACCGGCAACGTGTGGTAGGCCGGATCGATGTTCACCACCAGCGGCAACAGGAACTCGTTCCACGTCCAGATGAAGAAGAGCAATCCCAGGGTGCCGATCATCGGCCGCGAGAGCGGGAACATGATGCCCCACAGCGATTGCCAGGAAGTCGCGCCATCGAGCGTCGCCGCCTCCGCCACATCGCGCGGCACCGCGAGGAACGCCTGCCGCATCAGCAGCGTCCCGAACGACATGCTCATCGCGATCTGCGGCACGATCAGCGCCCACAGGCTGTCCAGCAGGTGCAGCTCCCGCAACAGGTAGAAGAGCGGAATCACCAACGCCTGCAACGGCACCACCAGCCCGAGCAGCAGGTAGCCGAAGAGCACACCCTTGCCCCGGAACTCGAACCGCGCGAAGGCATACCCGGACATCGCCGAGAGGAAGACCGCCGGGATCGTCACCGCGAACGCCACCACCGTGCTGTTCACGAAGAAGCGACCGAACCGGCCCTGCACCCAGGCCTCCTGGTAGTTGTCCCAGTTCGGCGATTCCGGCCAGGCGAACACGCCCTGGATGATCTCCGGCATCGTCTTCAGGGAAGCCAGCGTCGTGATCACGAAGGGCAGCACCGCCGCGATGCAACCCAGCGTCAGGAGCACGTAGACGATGGTGCGCCTAATCATCGTCCCCTCCGAACAGGCGCAACACGAGCAACGAGAAGACCAGCGTCACGATCGCCAGGATCACGGCGATCGCGATCCCGTACCCCGCCTGGTTCGCCCCGAACGCGCTGTTCATCATGAAGAGCGCCAGCACGCTCGTGGCGTCGCCAGGACCACCATCGGTCGTCGCCTTGATGACATCGAACGCCCGCAGCGCGTTGATGAGGTTGACGGAGAGCACGACGGCGATCTCCCGGCGCAAGCCCGGCAGGGTCACCGCCAGGAATTCCTGCCATCCGCCGGCGCCATCGAGTTTCGCAGCATCGTAGAGGTCGCGCGGGATCTTCTGGATGCCCGCCACGAAGACGACATAGCAGAAGCCATAGGCAGCCCACGCGCCGATTACGCCGATGGTGGGCAACGCCAGGGAGAAATCGGCCAGCCAGGAGGGCGGATGGAATCCCATCCGTTTCAGCACCTGGTTCACCGGCCCGAAGACCGGGTTCAGCATCCACCGCCAGACCACCCCGATCAGTACGCCGGGCATGATGTAGGGCAGGAAGAGCCCGGCCTGGAAGATCGCCGCCCCCCGCAGCTTCATCTGGTGGACCAGCGCCGCCGGGATCAACCCGAGGATGGCCGGGAGCAGCACGAAGTAGGGGATCAACGTGACGTTGTTCCGGAAGGCGGTCCAGAACCGGCTGTCGTTGAACGCATCGACGTAGTTGCCGAGGCCGACCCAGGTCGCCGTGTCCCAGCTGATGCCGTTCCACGCGGTCAGGCTCAGGATCACCCCGCCGGCGATCGGCAACGCGACGAACGCCGTGAAGACCAGCAGCGCCGGCAGGAGATAGAGGTACGGCTCCCAGCGCGGTCCGGTCCGGCGCGATCCGGGCGCGGGGACGACGAAACCCGCCCCCGACAGGGAGGCCCGCGTCGTAACCCCGCGGAGGGACTCATGAGA
>JBQCJS010000533.1:0-2962 GCA_051952485.1 Thermomicrobiales bacterium
GCGTCTCGTCGACGTAGATGTTGCCAAGTCCGGCGATGAATGCCTGGTCGAGTAGCAGGGTCTTGATCGGGATGCCTCGCCGCTGCATCGCCGCTTCCAGCGGGGCGCGATCGAGTTCGATTCCCCACCCTTTCGGCCCGAACCCGTATGCATCGATCGCCTCGGGGACATCCGTGGTGGGCATCAGGCGGAGCCAGCCGAACTGCCGGATGTCCGAGTAGTAGAGGATCGCGCCGTCCGCGAAATCGAACCGTACATGGTTTGCCTTGTGGGGATAGTCGCCGGTCGGAGACGGGACGGGATGGCCCGCCACGGCTCGCTCGCCGCTCGGGAGCAGGATCGCGATCTGACCGGCGAGCTTGCAGTGCATCAGGAGGGTGAGTCCATCGGACGCTTCCAGCATCAGCACCTTGGCGCGGCGACCGGCACGGATGAACCGTTGGCCGACCAGCGGGGCAAGCGTGGGGATCGGCGATTCGCGAAGCAACTTGGGCAGGCCCACCGAAATCGCCACGATCTCCTTGTCCAGGAGGTGGCGCTCGATGTTGCGGCGCATGGTCTCGACTTCGGGTAGCTCAGGCACGGTCCCTCGCCCGGGTGATCGCGTGTGTGTGCAGGTGACGGATCAGGCGTGGGGCTGGCGCTTCATCCACTGGGCGGCGCGGCGGGCGATCTGGACACCCTCCTCGTCATCGCGCGTCACGCTGTTCACCTTCGTCATCACGTCCCACGCCGCGTGCTTCGGATGCGGATGGTTTGCCTGGTAGACGAGCTGCATCGGTCCCATCAGGCGCCCCGTTGTCAGGTAGGAGACCTGCCACGACGAGTTGAGGCGCGTCACCATGACGCAATTCTCACCGTACTTCCAGACAAACTCGTCGATCGTTTCCTCGAAGCAGGCGGTGGCCATGATTGCAGCACTCCACGGCGGGTCCAGGCGGGTGGCGATGGGTTGGCGAGGACGGGCTCGCCAGTCAGGCCCCGAGTATAGCGATTCGGGTCCCGGCTTACGACAAGGAGTGTGCGTACATCCTGCGCAGGTACGAGACGCCAATTCTGGGGAGGACGCGCCACGCCGAGCCATCGCTTCGATCGGTACGAGGGCCGGACACGCGCATCAATGTTCGACGTGGAATCCCCGTGGCAAACGCCGGTCGAGCCATCCGGGGAGCCACCAGTTCCAGTCCCCGAGCAGACGCATCGTGGCCGGCACGAGGAGCGCCCGCACGACGGTCGCATCGAGCGCCACTGCCAGGGCGATCCCGAGGCCCAGCGCCTTCACGAGCACCACATCGGCGGAGACGAACGAGGCGGTCACGACCACCACGATCAACGCCGCGCTGGTGATGATCCTGCCGGACCGCTGGAGCCCGACCGCGACGCTGTGTTCGTTGTCGTGGGTGCGCAACCACTCCTCCTGGATGCGGGTGAGGAGGAAGACTTCGTAATCCATGCTGAGTCCGAAGAGGACGCAGAACATGATCACCGGCAACGACGCTTCCACGAATCCCTGCGGCGAGAAGCGGAGGATGCCCGACAGGTGCCCCTCCTGGAAGACCCAGACGAGCGCGCCATACCCGGCCAGGATGGACAACACGTTCATGACGATCGCCTTGATCGGCAGCAGCACCGAGCGCAGGAGCAGCAGGAGGATGCAGTAGGTGCAGGCTACGACGAAGATCGCCGCGTACACGAAGTAATGGGCAATGGCATCGACCACATCCACGATGGAGGCCGTGCCGCCGCCGACGAGGACGGTCATGCCGCTGCCGAGGTCGAGCCGTCGCAGATCGGCGAGCAGCGCCTTGTTGTCGGGGTCGTTGGCCGGTTTCACGGGGAACGCGAGGATCATGGCGTCGTTCGGGCCGAGGAACGCTCGCAGCCGGGTGTCGGTGCCCGCCGCTTCGAGCGCGAGCCGGGCCCGGAGGACATTGCGCGGGGAGAGGTTCGCCGGGATCTGGGGCGACGAGATGGCGCTCTGGACGTGATCGATGCGGGGATCAGCTTCCAGTTTCCGCACCAGACGGTCCAGCCGGGCGAGGTTCTCGTCCGATGTCATGGCATCGTCCGAATGCAGGGCGATGACGAAGGGCGAGATCTCGCCACCGGTGAACTCGCTGGCGAGGAGATCGAAGCCCTGGCGGCTGGGGAGGTCCTGCGGCAGGATGGTCGCATCCGGTGACGAGATGTTCGCGTTCAGGAAGGGTGTGCCGAGCGCGACGAGGAAGGTCGCCGTCACGGCCACCACGAGGATCGGATGCGCCATCACGCGCACGGCCAGGCCATGCCAGAACCCATGCTCCGAGCGATCGTCGGTCGTCTGGCGGGTCAGGAACGGCACCGAGAAGCGGTCGAGGTTCGGCCCGAGGATCGAGAGGGTGGCCGGGAGGAGGGTCAACGCGCCAAGGGTGGAGACGCCGACGACGATGATGCCGGCGATCCCCACCGAGCGGAGGAACATCAGCGGGAAGATGCAGAGTCCCGCGAGTCCGACCAGGACGGAGAGGCCCGAGAAGAAGACCGCCCGCCCGGCGGTGGCTACCGACCGCACGACCGCATCCTCCAGCGTGCGACTGGGATGGCGACGTTCCTCACGGAAGCGGCTGGTGACGAAGAGGCTGTAGTCGACCGCCAGGCCGAGCCCGAGCATGGTCGCGAGGTTGAGCGTGAAGATGCTCATGTCGGTGAGGTGCGCGACGGCCCAGATCGCCAGCAGGATCACCGCGACCCCCGCCCCGCCCACGATCAGCGGCACGGCCGCAGCGATGATCGAGCCGAAGACGAGCAGCAGCGCCGCCAGGGCGACCGGAAACGCGATCAGTTCCGCCCGGCGGAGGTCTCGCTGGCTGGCTGTCTCGATGTCGGCGTAGAAGGCGGGACCTCCCGCCACGATGTAGGTCACGTCCGGCTGGGGGATCATCGCCGCCTCGAACGCCGCGGCATCGCGTTGGGCGACTTCCGC
>JBQCJS010000534.1:0-2168 GCA_051952485.1 Thermomicrobiales bacterium
CACATCCCGGGCGCGATCAACCTGCCGACCTCGGTCCTCGCGGACGCGGAGGGTCGCTGGAGGAGCGGGGACGAGATCGCGGCGGCGGCAGCGGCGGCAGGGGTCGATCTCGACCGGCCGATCGTGGCCTACTGCAATGGTGGAGTCACGGCGACCCAGCTCCTGTTCGGCCTGCATCGTGCTGGCGCGACCACCTGGGCGAACTACGACGGCTCATGGAACGAATGGGGGGAGCGTCCGGAGCTGCCGGTCGAGGGGGATCGCGACCTGTTCGCCGAGCACGGGGAGGCGCACTAGCGGCGGGAGCGCATCCGGTCATGTCTCGAGTTGGGACGAACACAGGAACCCCGCTTCCAGATTGCTGGAAGCGGGGATTCTGACGGGGTGCCAAGGGTCGGACTCGAACCGACGACCGCACGATTTTCAGTCGTGAGCTCTACCAACTGAGCTACCTTGGCGGATTCGCAGGGATTCCGGGATTCATCCGGAGCGGCCAGTTGACCGGTGGGCGATAAGGGACTCGAACCCCTGACATCCACGGTGTAAACGTGGCGCTCTTCCAACTGAGCTAATCGCCCATGAAGGCCGGACAATGAAACCGGGTGCCCAGGAGAGGATTTGAACCTCCACGCCCAATAAGGGCACTAGCCCCTCAAGCTAGCGCGTCTGCCGTTCCGCCACCTGGGCAGGTGCGTCGTTTGCCGCAGCGCAGGGAGTATAGGCCGATTGCCGCCGTGGCGTCAATGCCGGAGCGGGCGCAGATTCGGGAACGCCCGTACGGCAATCGAACGGACGATTGGGCGCGGGTGAGTGTGCGGGTGGCTATCCATTTTCTCTCGTTCGGCATCGATATTTCTTAGCGGTGATTCACAAAAGTTGATTCGTCCCGTATAATGCAAGCGTGCCCGGACCGCGGATGACCGTGGCAAGCTGCTGGCGATTCACGATGCAACGATCTCCATGCCAGCAGACGATTCGACCATCTCTGCCTCGCGCACATGCAAAGGATTCATGATGCCATCACTTACGTCGGGCAACGGCCTCTTCGGGGCAGTCGGCTCGCTCAAGAACTTCGTCAACGTCGTGAAGGAAGTCGATTTCGAGGAGGTCCGCGCCCGCGCCGAGCGTGTGCCGACGATCATCGTCATCTCCAGCGACGCGGATCATGCCTTCAAGGCGGCCGTGGACATCTTCGGCGAGCGCCCGGAGCGCTACGTCGAGGTGAAGGGCGTGTCGGAGGGCCAGTCGGTCCGGATCGACGCCTACCGCTACGAGGTCGTGATCGTCTACGACCCGGATCGCACCAGCCTCCTCGATCGGGTGAAGCAGGCGACGGCCAGCGGATTCAACGGGAAGCTCTATTTCCTGGCCGCATCCTTGCCGGGCATGCGCACGCCGGCCGAACAGGTGCGGCTGGAGATGGTGACGGCCCAGCCGGACCTCGCCCCGGCGCTCGGGCGCTTCTTCCCCGAGTTCCGGCCTGCCGCGACCAAGGCCATCGTCGACGAGACGAGCCGGGCGAACGCGCAGTTCGCGCTGGTTTCCAATGTTCCGGCGATCGTACCGGTCCTGGGCGGGTTCATCGCCGCCGGCGCGGATGTGATCGTCCTGACCAAGAACCAGATCATGATGTGCTACAAGCTGGCGGCGCTGCATGGCAAGGACCTGCACGACCAGACGCGGATCATCACCGAACTGGTGCCGGTCGTCGGGGCGGGATTCCTGTGGCGGACGGCGGCGCGGGAGGCGACCTCCTTCCTGCCGCTGGCTGCCGGCACGATTCCCAAGGTGGGGATCGCCTACGCCGGCACGATGGCGGTCGGATGGGCTACCGATTTCTACTACCGCTTCGGCAAGAAGCCGACCAAGTCGCAACTCTCCGAGTTCACGAAGCGGGCCACGGAGCTGGCGCAGTCGATCCCGCTCCCCGGTCGGGACGATGGCAAGCGTCTGGAGAACGGCGCGACGGAGGCGATCGACGTGACGCCGAAAGCCACCGAGGCGGCCTCCAGCGAGACGGAGAAGACCGAGGCCATCCGGTAGCGTTCCGGACCTGGGGCACGGTATCAACGGAACGGGCAGGCGAGAGATTCTCGCCTGCCCGTTCCGTTGTCTCCCTGGCGTCCGGTGCCTAGAGGTCGTAGGAGCGTGCGCGGTCGTTGAAGTCG
>JBQCJS010000535.1:0-2999 GCA_051952485.1 Thermomicrobiales bacterium
GGCCATGGCCGGATCGTTGATGACTGCCGGCAGGGGCTTCGAGATCGCGATCTCGACGGAGACGCCCATCGCCGCCGCCGTCCCCTCCAGGATCGCGACAACGCGGTCGCGCACGAGGCGCTGTGTCTCATCGGAGAAGACGCGGAAGGTCGCCGCGAACTCGACCGTGTCGGGGATGACGTTGGCCGCCTTGCCGCCGTGAATGGTGCCGACACTCAGCACGACGGTGTCCCGCGCGTTCACGTTGCGGGAGACGATGGTCTGGAGCTGCGTGATCATGGCCGCGGCGGCGACGATCGGATCGGCGGCCAGGTGAGGCATCGCGCCGTGCCCGCCCCGGCCCTGCACCTTGCAGGAGAAGAACTGGCCGCCGGACATCGTCGGGCCGTCCGGGGCGCTCACCGTACCCACGGGTAGCGACTGCGCGAGGTGCAGCCCGAAGACCGCATCAACATGCGGGTCCTCCAGCACGCCCTGCTCGATCATCCACTCGGCGCCGCCCGGCCCGGTCTCCTCGCTGGGCTGGAAGAGGACCTTGACGGTGCCGGCGAACTCGTCCCGCCGCTCCATCAGGAGGCGGGTGGTGGCCAGCAGCATGGCGGTATGGCCATCGTGCCCGCAGGCGTGCATGACGCCGGGGTGCTGGGACCGGTACTCGACGTCGTTCTCCTCATCGATCGGGAGGGCGTCCATGTCGGCGCGCAGGAGGACGACCTTGCCCGCGCCCGGCCCGCCGGACCCCGTTCCCGTCACGAGGGCGGTGACGCCGGTCTCGCTGATGCCGGTGCGGATGTCCTCCACCCCGAGGGACTGGAGGCGATCGATCACGAAGGCGGAGGTCTGGACCTCCTCCATGCCGAGTTCCGGGTGCTCATGCAGCCAGCGGCGGTCGGCCACGAGGCCGGGCATGATCTCGTCAACGTCGGCCAGCAGTGTCCCCATGGCGGTTCGTCCTTGGATGATGTCGGGCGCGCATCTCGCTGCCGCGCATGCTACCAGACCGGCGACACCGCTGAAACGACGACATGTTGCCGAGACGGGTGCGCTGTCCAAACATGACTCGGTGGGGCGGTTCCATGCCCATGCGGAACGAGGCGCGATCGCGTCGTTGCTGTAGGGAGGGCTTCTCGTGTACGGCAAAAAGCCGTACAATGGAACTTCGACATGGGCTATGGAGGATACCAATGGCGACAATTGCACGTACCGCCCGCATTGAGGCCAGGGTCTCCCCCGACAGTCTCGCGCTCATCCGTGACGCCGCGAACCTGCAAGGACGAAGCATCAGCGATTTCGTGGTCACTGCGGCGCAGGAGGCGGCCCGGAAAGCCCTGGACGAGGCTCACGTGATACATCTCGCGGCAGAGGATCAGGCGCGTTTCGCGGAAGCACTCATCGATCCTCCATCGCTGGCGCCAGCGATGGAGCGAGCGCTCACCGAGCATCGCCGCCTGATTCGCACAAGCGAAGACTGATCGTGGTCATTTGCATCGAACGCCTGCGTTCTACCCACGATCGAACGACGTTCTCCTGTGGCATCGAGGCACTGGATCGCTATCTGAAACAGCAAGCCTCGCAGGATGTCAGCCGCCGCGCGGCGGCGTGCTTCGTAGCGGTCGAAGCTGATGATGCGAACGGATCAGTCATCGGCTTCTACACGCTCTCCGCCAGCGCGATCCCCCTGCCAGACCTGCCGGAAGCCCTGGTGAAGAAGCTTCCGCGCTATCCCACGGTTCCTGTTGCCTTGATCGGCAGGCTGGCCATCGACCAGCGGGCACAGGGTCGAGAACTTGGCGCAGCGCTCCTGGGAGATGCTGCCCGTCGCGTCGTGCAGGCGGATATCATGGCGTACGCACTGGTGGTCGACGCCAAGGACGCGAACGCCGAAGCGTTCTATGCCCATCACGGCTTTCTCCCGCTGCCATCGGCATCGGGAAGCCGCCTGTTTCTCCCGCTCGCCAGCATCGCCCGCGCACTCGGCTAGCCCATCCCGGGAGAACCCCATGCCCCACGACAACGACGACCGGCATCACCACTACGTCACGACCGTCACCTGGACCGGCAACACCGGCGAGGGCACGGCGTCCTATCGATCCTACGAGCGTGCCCACGACATCGCCGTCGACGGCAAGCCGGTGATCGCCGGTTCGTCCGACGCTGCCTTCCGGGGCGATCCCGCACGCTGGACGCCGGAGGACATGCTCGTCGCCTCGATCTCGACCTGCCACATGCTCTGGTATCTCCACCTGGCCGCGCAAGCGCAGCTCATCGTCACCAGCTACGTGGACCGCGCGGAGGGCGAGATGATCGAGGAGCGGTCCGGATCGGGGCACTTCACGCGGGTGACGCTCCGCCCGGAGATCGTGCTTGCCGCCGGGAGCACGCCGGAGCAGGTCGACCGGGCGCGGTCCCTCCACCACCACGCGCACACGATGTGCTTCGTCGCCAACTCCGTGAACTTCCCGGTCGCGACGGAGGGCACCATCACCGTCGCCAAGGACTGATGCCCGCCCACCACCCTCACCAATCGCGGCGAAGGACGGCCACGGTGACGATCTCCGCCACACCTGGCGTGAAGGGCGTCCCGTCGTAGTCGCCGGATTGCGCCTCGACGACGAATCCGGCGGCGTGCAGCCGCGCGTTCAGCGCCTCCAGCGGGAGGAAACGGAACGTCGCGCGATCGACCCGCAGCGGCGTGCCGTCGCGATCGCAGGTCGATTCGGTGAACGTCACGCGGTCCGCCGTCACCTCCTCGACGTGATAGACCATGCGCAGTTCGCGCCCGGCGGGATCGACCACATCGACCGGGTGCTCCGGCGTCCACGTCTCCCATTCCCGCGCCAGCGGGTTCCGCGTGTCGAAGACGAACCGGCCCCCCGGTTTCAGCGCCCGCGCGATCGCCGCCAGCGACCGGTCCAGCTCCTCGTCCGTGGCGAGGTACTGGAAGCCGTGGCTCGCCATCACCGCCAGGTCGAATCGCGCGCGATCGGTGATCGCCTCAG
>JBQCJS010000536.1:0-2997 GCA_051952485.1 Thermomicrobiales bacterium
CGCCCCCGGTGAGGCGTGGGAACCGTCCTGGACGATCGAGCAGCCGGCATCGACCCTCTGGTATCACCCGCATCCGCACGGCGAGACCGGCCTGCACGTCTACCGGGGAATCGCCGGCCTCTTCCTCGTCGACGACGACGAGAGCGCCGCGCTCGACCTGCCTGCCGAATACGGGGTCGATGACATTCCGCTCATCGTCCAGGACAAGCGGATGCGGGACGACGGCTCCTTCGACACCAGCCCGGCTTCGTTTCTAGATTCGCTGCGGGGCGCTGGCGCGTTCGGCCTGCTGGGCGGCACCATCCTCGTGAACGGGACCTACAACCCGCACCTCCCGATCCGGCGCCGCTTGACGCGCTTTCGCCTCCTGAACGGGTCGAATGCACGCTTCTACCGCCTCGGATTCACCGACGACCGTGCCTTCACACTGGTCGCGACCGACAACGGGCTGCTTCCCGAACCCCTGTCCCTCACCCGGCTCCTGCTCGGTCCGGGCGAGCGGGCCGAAATCGTCGTGGCCTTCGCTCCGGACGAGGAGATCACCCTTCGCAGCTATCCGCAGGACCTGAACGTCCCCCGCGCGATCCGGCGGCAGATCGGGGCGGACGATACGTTCGACATCGTCCGGATGCGGGCCGGATCGCTGGAGGATTCGCCGGACCTTCCCACGCGGTTCGTCGAGGGCGACACGCCGGAGATGCAAGGCGACGAGACGGCGCGGACCTTCACCCTGGATGGGCACGACACCATCAATGGCAAGAAGATGGACATCGCCCGGATCGACCTTGCGATCCCTGCGGGCGCCCGCGAAACCTGGACGGTGCAATCGCGCGAACAGCCGCACACCTTCCACGTCCACGGCGCGACGTTCCACGTCCTCGATATCGGGGGCGCCGAGCCCGAGCCGGCGTGGCGCGGCCCGAAGGACACGGTGCCCATCCTGCCGAACCGTCCGGTGCGGCTCGCGGTGCAGTTCGGGCGGCACGTCGATCCCGCCACGCCCTACATGTATCACTGCCATCTCCTGCGGCACGAGGACAACGGCATGATGGGGCAGTTCGTCGTCGTGGAACCGGGCACCGAAGGCGAGACGCCGATGACCCTCGACCATGCCGAGGGCCATCATCATCCGTCGTAGTCCTGGGGACCGATCAGCCGGTGACGATCCCGGCGTTGCGAATGTTCTCCGCAAGGGTGAGCAGGATCGGCGTGAAGCCCTGGAAGCTGGTGATGTACTCCACCGACCATGTCCCGACCTGGCCGGCCTGCGCCGCCGGGAGGAGCGCGAACGTCGGTTGCGCGAGGAGTTGTTCGGTGGTGAGGGCGTATCCCCGGTCGTCGTTCAGGTAGAGATCGGCGTTGTAGGTGTTGATCTGCTCCCAGCTCAGCGTCTGGAAGAGGCCGCTGACGACATCGGCGGTGCCGCTGATGTCCATGAACTCGACGCCAAGCTCCGCGAAGTAGATCAGGTCGGATGCAGAGGCCGGGTTGCCGATGTAGACCTCGTCCGGGGTGGCGGAGATCGCGACCACCGTCAGGCCGGGCTTCTCCGCCACCGCGGCGCGGACCTCGTCCGAAGCGGCATCGAACGCGGCCTTCGCGTCGACGACCGAGGCCGTCGTCAGGTCTGCCCCAAGCGACCCCGCCAGTTCCTCGAAACGGGCGAGGGAGACGGCGACGGAGACATCCAGCGCCCGGATGCCGATGGTCGGCGCCACATCGAGGATGCCCGGGATCAGGCCCTCATCGATGCCGCCGAAGTCGTTGTTGTTCTCCGTGTCCCAGCTCTGGGAGACGATCAGGTCGGTGCCCAGGGCCTTCACGGCCTCCAGGTCCAGGCCATCCTCGACGGAGAGGAACGGCACGTCGGCCAACCCCTCCGGGATCTCGAAGACACCCGGGTATCCGGCCAGTCCCACGACCGTGATCCCGAGGTCCCACAGCGCGAGCCCGGCTCCGGCATCCGCGAAGATGCGCGTCGGCACCTCCGGCAGCGAGACCGTCCGCCCGCGATCGTCCGTGAAGGTCCAGCCGGCAGCTCCCGGGGTGGCGGCGGGACTGGCGCCTGGGATCGACTGGGCGAGCGCCCGGCTTCCCAGCGTGATGGCGGCGGCCGCAGCCCCTGCGGCGGCGACGTGTCGACAAGAAAGCGTGCCCACAATGCTCCTCCTCGCGAGATGAAATCCGACCAATATGGTCGATTATCGCACAGGATCGGGGACGGTCACGCAAGGTCGACATGATGAGGGAGCATCGGGCTCGCGCGGTTGAGGACGTAGCCGAGGATCGCCCCAGCCAGCACGGGCGGTCCGTGCATCTCCTCGCCCAGCGACATTACCAGCGCGGCCGCCAGGCCGAGCCCCGCCATGATCATTGCCACGCGGGGCACCCGGCGCGGATGGGCCAGGACCAGCACGAAGAAGCCGCCGATCAATCCGGCGATCGCGACCGAGTTGCCGCCGCCGGGGCCATCCCAGGCGAATCCCGCCCATTGCCCGATCGCCCCGGGAATGAAATACATCAGCAGGAACCGCCGCCGCCCGTAGACGCGCTCCGCCACGAAGGCGACGAGGATGAAGAGCGGAAGGTTGAAGGCCAGGCCCGCCCAACCATCGCCCTGGATGAAGAGCGGCGTGAAGAGCTTCCAGAATCGGCCGGCGTCGAGGTCGCCGGGGTTCCGCTGGAGCGCGCCGAGCAGGCGTTCGTTATGGATGGCGAGCAGGGAGATGACGGTCGAGACGAGCAGCACGATGCCGGCGGACAGCGGGAACGGTCCGCGCACCCGCTTCCCGATCGCCATCTGCGTCACGAAGAAGAGCGCGGAGCCACCCGTCATCACCAGCGTCCAGGCGGCAATCTCGACGATCGTTGACGTATCCATACGGACGAGACTCACGCATCATGGACGTGGCCCCGGGGCGGTACCCGGGGCCCGGCGAGGCGAGCTGGGCACCCGGGCGGGGCCGGGGGGGTCTGGGGGCGGGGGGGGGGGGGGGG
>JBQCJS010000537.1:0-2119 GCA_051952485.1 Thermomicrobiales bacterium
TTCCGTCATTCTGCGTGATGGAGTCGGCCGACGCAACCGGAGCGGGATTCACACGATCTCCACATTCCCCGCATCGCGGCTGCATATCGGGTGGCTTTACTGGAGACAAGGAAACGGAGCCGGCCCCGGTCGCTCCTCTCGCCCAGCGATACGGCTGGGGTCCCTGCCGGACCGTATCGACTGCCATCGTCTCCCGCATCGTCCATCGCGCTGGAGGTTCCCTCATGACCACGCTCGCCCCCGCCACCCGAACGGAACACGCCCCCGGCCCCTCGCTCCGTCCCGGCATGGCAACTGCCGGTGCCGCGCCGATCCGGACCACCCATGCCGCAGCTGGCAGGGATATCGTCCGCACCCATGCCCTGACCAAGCGATACGGCGACCACGTTGCCGTGGATGCGCTCGACCTCACGGTGCGGTCCGGCGAGGTCTATGGATTCCTCGGGCCGAACGGCGCGGGGAAGACCACGACCCTGCGGATGCTCGTGGGCCTCATCCGGCCGACCAGCGGCGACGCGAACGTGCTCGGCAGCGCGCCGGGCACGCCGGAGAGCCTGGCGCGGATCGGCGCGATGATCGAGACGCCCGCCTTCTATCCCTTCCTGTCCGGCGAGGAGAACCTGAAGGTCCTCGCCCGGTATGCCGGGGTGCCGATCGCTCGCATCGGCGGCGTGCTGGAACAGGTCGACCTGCTGGCGCGGGCGGGCGATCCGTTCAGATCCTATTCCCTGGGCATGAAGCAACGCCTTGGTGTCGCCGCCGCCCTGCTGAAGGACCCGGCGTTGCTCATCCTGGACGAGCCGACCAACGGCCTCGATCCGGCGGGCATGGCGGAGATGCGGACCCTCATCCGCAGCCTCGGCCAGGGGGAGCGCACGGTGTTGCTCTCCAGCCACCTGATGCACGAGATCGAACAGATCAGCGATCGTGTCGGGATCGTCACCCGGGGGCGCCTGGTGGCCGAAGGCACGGTGGACGAACTGCGCGGCGACGATCACCTGCTCGTGCGCGTCGATCCGGACCGGATGCGGGCCGCGCAGGACCTGCTCGCCGGCATTCCCGGCCTCCGGGCGAGCACCGGGGCGTCTGGCCTGCTCCGGGTGGAGGCGGCCCCCGGCGGGACACCGGTCGAGGCGGCCGCGATCAATGCCCGCCTGGTGGGCGGCGGGCTGGCGGTGCACGAACTGCGCCCGGAACGCGCGTCGCTCGAATCGGTCTTCTTCGCGCTCACTGGCGCCTCGGCGCACACGCTGGAAGGGGGATCTCATGCCTGACCTGCGTCGGGATATCGTCACCGAACTCTGGCTGCTTGCCCGCCGGACGAGCACCTGGGTCATCGTCGGGCTCTGGCTGACGCTGGGCCTCTTCTTCAACTACATCCTCGCCTACATCAGCTATCGCGGGAGCAGGCCGGTTGGCGCCGAAGGGCGGGTCGTCTCCGATCTCGGCCCGATGCTGCCCTCCAGCCTCGTCGCGACGACCTCCAGCGGCTTCGCCTTCTTCGGAGGGGCGTTGGTGCTGATCCTGGCGGTGATGACCTTCGGCAACGAATTCGGCTGGAACATGTGGAAGACGCTCTTCACCCAGCGTCCCGGCCGCACCCGGATCGTGCTTGCCAAGCTGGGCGCCCTCGCCGTCCTGGTCGTGCCGATGGTGCTGCTGGCGTTCGTGGTGAACGGCATCGCCAGTGTCGCCATCGCCGGGGCCGAGGGCGTGGCGATCTCCTGGCCCGCGCCGGGCGCATTCGTGGAGGCCACCGCAGCCGGCTGGTTGATCCTGATGACGTGGGCTGCGCTGGGCGTGCTCCTGGCGGTGACGACGCGGGGCACCGGCCTCGCGATCGGACTCGGCATCCTCTACGCGCTCCTGATCGAGGGGACGCTCAGCGGTTTCGTGAACACCATCTCCTGGCTGAAGCCGGTGGTGGAGGGGCTGATTCGCGCCAACGCGTATTCGCTCACGCAGGGATTCGGCGGCGGCACGTCGGGCGGTCCCGGCCTGTTCAACGGGCCCTACGTGGGCGTGACCCAGGCGGTCGTCGTCCTGCTGGCCTGGCTGCTGGGGTGCGCGGGCATCTCGCTCTGGGTGATGCATCGCCGCGACGTGGCGTGATCGCCGC
>JBQCJS010000538.1:0-4462 GCA_051952485.1 Thermomicrobiales bacterium
CCGGCTCGTGGTTGTGACATGTGCGGACGGGCGGCGTACACTTGAGCCACCATCGGCCACGTCTTGTGGGTGACCTCGCAATCCCACGCTGCCGACGATGAGGGACAGGGCATGACAGAGCGGATGCGGGCAGGAGCGCAGGGAAGTACGGGCAGCAGCGACCAGCGCGTGGCTGGGTCCGACGCCTCGGCGACCTCGACGGGGGATCGCGGCGACCAGCGGCAATGCCCCTGGTGCGGCAGCTGGAACACGACCCGCGTCCAGCGGGGCTTCGTCGGCGCCAGCGACACCCGCGACCAGTACTTCGTCTGCAATACCTGCGAGCGCACGACGTTCGAGATCCTCTCCCGCAGCAACCGCGACATGCGCGTCAGCCAGTTCCGCGTCGGCAACACCGTGCGCGACGGCGTCACCCAGGCGAAGTACGTCATCAACCGTGTGCTGAAGGTGGGCCTCAACGAGTACCTGCTCTACGTGAAGCCCATCGTGAAGCAGGACGACCGGCCATGACCGCGACTCCGCGCCCCTTCGCCACCGTCCACACCTGACGACGCTCCCCTGCGGGCTCCGTCCGCCCCGTCCCCGTCATCCCCCTGCCATCGCACCACCGAGGAACTCACCATGTCCGCGACCGAACCCGCCCCGACGGCACCCGCCGTCGCCGATGTTGTGCCTGAGCGCCCGTCCAGCCTCGCCGAGGCCGTCCGCCAGCGTCGCACCTTCGCCATCATCTCCCACCCGGACGCCGGGAAGACCACCCTCACCGAGAAGCTGCTGCTCTATGGAGGCGCGGTCCAGCTTGCCGGGTCGGTCACGGCCCGCAAGACGCAGCGCCACGCCGCCTCGGACTGGATGGCGATGGAACAGCAGCGCGGCATCTCCATCACCTCCACGGTGCTGGCGTTCCCGTATCGCGGCTTCCAGCTCAACCTGCTCGACACCCCCGGTCACCAGGACTTCTCCGAGGACACCTACCGCACCCTGACCGCCGTCGATGCCGCCGTCATGGTGCTGGACGGCGCCCGCGGGATCGAACCGCAGACGCTCAAGCTCTTCGAGGTCTGCCGCCGCCAGCACACGCCGATCTTCACGTTCATCAACAAGATCGACCGCCCCGCCCAGCATCCGCTGGACCTAATGGACGAGATCGAACGCACACTCGGCCTGAAGACCTTTCCGCTGAACTGGCCGATCGGCGACGGCGCGGACTTCCGCGGCGTCTATGACCGCCTGTCGCAGACCGTCCACCTCTTCGAACGGACGGAGCACGGCGCCCGGCAGGCGCCGGTCAGCGTCTCCAGCCTCGACGATTCCCAGCTGGCACTGCGCATCGGGGAAGCGCGAGCGGCGCAGCTCCGCGAGGAGATGGAGCTGCTCGACCTGGCGGGCACGCCGTTCGACCTGGACGAGGTGCTGGCGGGCCGTCTCACCCCGGTCTGCTTCGGATCGGCGCTGACCAACTTCGGCGTGCAGCTCTTCCTCGATCGCTTCGTGGAGTACGCGCCGGAACCGGGCGCCCACGAGACCACCGCGCGCACCATGGAGCCGACCGATCCGACCTTCTCCGGCTTCGTCTTCAAGATCCAGGCGAACATGGACCCTCGCCACCGCGACCGTGTCGCCTATCTGCGGATCGTCTCCGGCAAGTTCGAGCGGGACATGGACGCCTGGCACCCCCGCCTCAAGCGGAAGGTGCGGCTGGCCCGCCCGATGCGCCTCTTCGGGCAGGATCGCGAGGTCGTGGACGAGGCCTACGCCGGGGATGTCGTCGGCCTCATCAACCCCGGCACCTTCACGATCGGCGATACCATCGCCGCCGAGGACATCGGCGAGTTCGCGGCGCTCCCGCGCTTCCAGCCGGAACACTTCGCGCTGCTCCGCCACGCCCGGGCCGACAAGTACAAGCAGTTCCAGAAGGGGTTGTCCCAGATCGAGGAGGAGGGCGCGATCCAGCTCTTCTATCCGGTCTCCAGCGGCAGCCGCGAACCCGTCCTCGCGGCGGTCGGCCAGCTCCAGTTCGACGTCGTCCGCTTCCGGCTCGAATCGGAATACGGCGTGGAGACGATCATGGAGCCGTTGACCTATACCGCGGCACGCTGGGTGACGGGCGACGACCGCGAGATCACCGCGATCGGCAACGGACGGGGCCGCATGCGCGCCGAGGACCGGAATGGTCGCCCCGTGATCCTCTTCACCACCGACTGGGACCTCCGTTACGCCGAGGAACACGCGGAAGCCGTGACCTTCCAGTCCCTCGCTGGCCTGTAGCCCGGCTACAGGTCGACGCTCGCACGAAAGGACCCCCATGCCACGCGACACCCCGAAGGAGATCCGTGAGCGCGACGATCGCTATCGCGTCCAGTCGCGCGATCACGTCGCCCGCTACATCGCGTCCGGTGGTCGCGATGGCTTCGACAACAACCCGATCGGCGCGCCTACCCTGATCCTCTTCACGCGGGGACGTCGGACCGGCAAGGAGCTTGCGACCCCGCTGTACTACGGGCAGTCCGGCGACCGCTACGTCGTCATCGCGTCGTACGCTGGCGCCGATGCGCACCCGAAGTGGTACCTGAATCTCGTCGCGGATGCGCGAGTCGACGTTCAGGTCAGGGACGAGCGATTCCCCGCGATCGCGCGGATCGCCGAGGGCGACGAGCGCGAGACGTGCTGGGCGCTCCTCGCCGATCGCTTCGACTTCTACAACCAGTATGCCCGCAACACCGAGCGCGAAATCCCGGTCGTGATCCTCGAACCTCGGCGCGCAGACGCCAGGGACTGATGTATCAGCGTTCCTGCCCCCCGACACGGACATGCGAGGGGACAGCCCACCCAGCTACCCGGCCAGGAGAGCCAGACCATGAGTGTCGTCGCATCAGAACGCCCGACCAGCAGTGACCTTCCGCGTTGGGACATGACGCCCTACTACCCGGGCCTCGACTCGCCCGAGTTCGACACTGCCCTGGAGGAGATCGAGGCGCAGGTCGCCGCCTTCGAGGAGGCCGTCGCCGACCTGCCCGCCTCCGACGCGAGCCAGGACGCCGTCACCTCGGCCTTCGATGCTGCCCTCGCCCTGATGAACGACATCACGGCGCGCGGCATGCTGATCGGCGGCTACATCTATGCCTTCCTCAGCACCGACACGCGCGATGCGTCAGCCCAGCGCCGGTATGGGCAGTTCCAGCTCATCGGCGCCCGCCTCTCGAAGGCGGACACCCGCTTCACGTCCTGGATCGGCACGCTCGACACCGAGGCCCTGATCGCCGCGTCGCCGGAGGCTGCATCCCATGCCTTCATGGTCCGCCAGAGCCGGATTGCCGCCGAGCACCTGATGAGCCTGCCGGAGGAAGACCTCGCCTCCGACATGACGCTCTCGGGAGGATCGGCGTTCAGCCGCCTGCACGAGGACATCTCCTCCCAGGTCACCGCCACGCTGGAGCGTGACGGCGAGGTGCAGGAGCTGCCGATCAGCGAGGTCCGCACGCTCTCGACCGACCCGGACCGCGCCGTCCGCAAGGCCGCCTACGACGCCGAGCTTGCCGCCTGGAAGCGGTGGGAGACGCCCTTGGCCGCGGCCCTGAACGGGGTGAAGGGCGAGCACCTGACCCTTGCGTCGCGCCGGGGCTGGGAGAGCCCGCTCGCGCAGTCCCTCTTCCAGAACAGCATCGACGCCGAGACGCTGGACGCGATGATGGGCGCCGCCCGCGAGGCGTTCCCGGATATCCGGCGCTATCTCGCCGCCAAGGCTCGCGCACTCGGCCTCACGCAACTCGCGTGGTGGGATCTCGATGCGCCGCTCTCGGCGTCCGAGCGCACCTGGCCGTGGCCGGAGGCGGTCGCCTTCGTCAACGAACAGTTCGGCACCTACTCCGACCGCCTGCGCGGCCTGTCGGAACGGGCCTTCGCCGAGCACTGGATCGACGCCGAGCCGCGCGCCGGCAAGACCGGCGGCGCCTACTGCATGGAGACCCGCGACGGCGAGTCCCGCATCATGGCCAACTTCGCGCCATCCTTCTCCGAGGTCAGCACGCTGGCCCACGAACTCGGCCACGCCTACCACAACCTCTGCCTGAAGGACGCCTCGCCGATCCAGGCGCGATCCACGCCGATGACGCTGGCCGAAACGGCCAGCACCTTCTGCGAGACCATCCTGCGCAAGGCGGCGATCGCGAACGGCACGCCCGAGGAGCAGCTGTCCATCCTCGAAGGGTCGTTGCAGGATTCGCTGGCGATCGTCGTGGACATCTCCAGCCGCTTCTTCTTCGAGCAGGCCGTCTTCGCGAAGCGGGGAGGGGGCCAGCTCACGGCCGACGTGTTCAGAACCCTGATGCACGACGCCCAGCTCCAGACCTATGGCGTTGCGGTCGAGGAATCGACGCTGCATCCCTACATGTGGGCGGTGAAGGGGCACTACTACTCGCCGAACTTCGCCTTCTACAACTACCCCTACATGTTCGGCCTGCTC
>JBQCJS010000539.1:0-2231 GCA_051952485.1 Thermomicrobiales bacterium
CATATGTTCCCGTCCACCGCGCTGCCATCCAGGGGAAGACTCCGTGACCGCGTCCAACGCCGCGCTCAAGCCGACCATCCATCCGCGTGATTTCCGGATCAAGCCGGGATCGTCCGTCAACCTGGCGAAACTGGAGACGAAGCAATCCGGCAGCTTCGCCTCCTCCGAGGACTCGCATTCGGAGCTGCGCTTCCACCGGGAGCGCATCATCGCGCTGCAGGAGCGGCTGTGGGCCGAACACAAGCAGTCGTTGCTCGTCATCCTGCAGGCGACCGATACCGGCGGCAAGGACGGGACGGTGCGGCACGTCTTCGAAGGCGTCAATCCGCAGGGCGTGGCGGTGACGTCCTTCAAGCAGCCGACTCCCGACGAGCTGGACCACGACTACCTGTGGCGCATCCACCAGCACACTCCCGCCAAGGGCGAGATCGCGATCTTCAACCGGTCCCAGTACGAAGATGTGCTGGTAGTGCGCGTCCACGACCTCGTGCCGAAGCGGGTCTGGGAGAAACGCTACGACCAGATCAACGATTTCGAGGAGCGCCTGGTGGAGACCGGCACCACGATCGTGAAGATCTTCCTGCACATCTCGAAGGAGGAGCAGAAGGAACGGCTCGAGGCGCGGCTGGACGACCCGGACAAGCGCTGGAAGTTCAACCTGGGCGACCTCACCGACCGGGAGAAGTGGGACGACTTCCAGAAGGCGTATCAGGACATGCTGGAGCGCTGCTCCACGGACTTCGCCCCGTGGTACGTCGTTCCCGCCGATCGCAAGTGGTATCGCAACGTCGTCGTCGCGGCGATCGTGGCGGACACCCTGGAGAAGATGGACCCGCAGTTCCCGAAGGAAGCCGAGGGGCTGGACGAGATCGTCATCCCGGACTGAGCCTGCGGTAGCGGATGTGGAGCGCGCCCTCGCCCTGCTCCGACTCCGCGATCTCCCACCGGCCATCCAGCGGCGGCAGGCGGTCGAAGAGCCTGAGCCCCTCACCGATCACCACCGGGACGATGTGAAGCTGCAGGTCGTCGACCAGGTTGGCGGACAGGCATTGCTGGAAGAGGTCGGCCCCGCCACCGATGTCGACGGCCTGCGTTCCCGCGGCTGCCTTCGCCAGCGACACCGCCTCCTCGATCCCGTCGACGAAGCGCACCGTCGTCGCGCCGGACACGATCGTGGCCCGCGGGCGGTGCGTGACGACGAAGACCGGGGTCCGAAACGGCAGGGTATCGCCCCAGAAGGGTTCCCCGAGGTCGAACATCCGGCGGCCAAGGACCGAGGCGCCAGTCCGCGTGAACCAGCGGTCGATGATCTCGGAATCCCGGTTGTGCTCGCCTCCCTCCATCCCCTGGCGCGCCCGCCAGCTGGCGAGCCCATGCATCCAGCCCAGCAGGGCTTCCGCACCGAGGCCTGCCGGTGCCTCCGGTCCGATCGCCCGCCCGGCGATGCACCCATCGAGCGAGATCACGAAATCCGCCGTCACGCCGCCCATCACAATGCTCCCTGTCTCCGCGCGACCTCCAGACACCTGTCTTCCTCGCATCGTGGCACGGATGCGTGGAACGGCGCTTCTCGCTGCTTGCGATAGAAAGCTGCTTCGCTCAGGGGCGACGATAGACCGCCCGCCAACGCGGCTGGCCATTCACCGAAAGCGCCTCGTGCCTGACGGCAACAAGCCCTGCAGCGAGCACCTGATCCAGTTCGTCCCGACGGAGCGGGAACGGCGGCCCGTCGACGACCTCGTCGGCGATGACGCGGTTCGCGAGGAAGAGGAGCGTGCCCCCGGAGGCGACGAGGCTGGCGATGGCCGCGATGGCGGCGGGTCGCTCGGCGGCCGGAAGGGCCTGGGCCGTCTGGTTCTCGACCACGAGATCGAACGCGCCAACCCAGTGCGCAGGCAGCGCGAAGAGGTCCGCGACCGTCCAGGCGATGCCGGCATCCGGGAAGCGCTCCCGCGCCATCGCGAGCGCGGTCGGCGCGATATCGAAGGCCATGGTGGTGAATCCCAGCGACGCCACGAATGCCGCATCGTCGCCGGTGCCGCACCCCACCACCACGGCGCGCTGCTCGCGGCCATCGAGGTGCTCACGCTCCGCCCATTCCACCAGGTGCCGATGCGGCGCGCCACGGTCCCACGGCACGCGGGACTTGGCCGCTTCCGCATCTCCGTAGATCCGTTCGAACCATTCGGCGCGTTCACGATCCATGTCCGAACCTCCACCATGCCAGCAGG
>JBQCJS010000540.1:0-3652 GCA_051952485.1 Thermomicrobiales bacterium
GCGCAGGAGATCGTGGGCACGACCTGGCGCTGGACCGGGTTCCAGGGCGGCGACGATGCCACGGTCACGCCCGAGGCATCGGAGGTCGCCGTGATCCTGACGTTCCGCGAGGACGGGACGGTGCATGTCGCATCCGGCTGCGCGAGCGCCGATCTTCCGTACACGCTGGAGGGAGCGAGCGGACTGGCGATCGATGCGGATGGGCTGAAGGCTTCCTGCCCGGACGGATCGGCAGCGGCGAGGCTGATGCAGGACCTGGCGTTCATGCGCTCGTACGTCCTCCGGGAGGGGAGGCTCTTCGTGTCGCTGCTGGCGGATGGCGGGATCCACGCCTTTGTGGCGAGCGCGCCCGAAGGGTAGGCACCCGGGAACGAGCACGAATCCGGAGCGATGTGGCGCGTTTTTCCGCGCTCGATGCGTACGTAGGAGCAAGCAGATACGAACATATGTTCGAATCTGCTTCCGCCGGGCCGGACGCGAGGGCCGGCGGTGACGCCCTTGCATCCATCCGGAGGAGGTTCCCGCATGACGCACGACGATTCCCCGCCGATTCCCGTTCCGACCGGGGCTGGCGATCCCGGGCCGAGCCCGGACGGCCCGGTCATCGTGACCGCCGAGGACGATGACGACATCCCCGCCGTGCGGGCGCTGATCCTGGCGGCGTATCCGGATGTGGTGCCGGACATGGTTGCCGGCGCGACCGTGGCCGACCTGCTGGCGAGCGTGGACGCGGCGCGGGCGGCCTACTCGGCGGTCGCGGCGCGAATTGCCCCGGTCGCCGGCGATCCGCCCGTGCCCCCGCCGGTGATCCCGGCTGGCGGCGGGGCGATCCTGCCGATCGACCCGGACCGGCTGCCTGCTTCCGAGAAGATCCGGCGCGGGTTGCGGGCGATTCCCTCAGTTCCGGGTGGGACCCGGTGACGGCCCTGCTGCTCATGGCGACCGGGCGCGTTTCGCCGTCGCGCAGGGATGCCTGACCCCACGGCATGCCCATCGATTCGTTCAGCATGCCGCCCGGTTCCCGCGCGATGGGAGCCGGGCGGCGTCCTTTTCAAGGAGATTCCCTCATGGCCCTGACCAAGATCGAAGCCGCCAAGCTCTCCAACGATCTCCTCGTGCGGGGGGTGGTCGAGACAATCGTGAAGGAGTCCGCCATCCTCCAGTACCTGCCGTTCATGGAGGTGACGGGCACGGCGGTCCGCTACACCCGCGAGGCGACGATGCCGGCGGTGAGCTTCTATCAGCCGGGCGACACCTGGACGGAGGCCACGCCGACCTACACGAGCCACACGGCGGAACTGAAGATCCTCGGCGGCGATGCCGATGTCGACAACTTCCTGCAGGCGACGTATGCCGATGCGAACGACCTGGAGGCGGAGGTGATCGCCAGCCGGGCCAAGGCGATCGCCCACAAGTTCTCCGAATCGTTCGTGGCGGGGGATGTCGGGGCCGATTCAAAGAGCTTCGATGGCCTCCGCACCCTGACGCCGGCCGGCCAGACGCTGAGCACCGGGGTGAACGGCGGGGCACTGACCCTGGCGAAGCTGGACGAGCTGGTAGACGCCGTGGCGCCGGGCAAGCCGGAGATGCTGCTGATGAGCAAGCGGACGCGGCGGAAGCTGAAGGACCTGCGACGGGCGAGCGGCTCCGTGCTGGAGATGGGGGTAAACCAGTTCGGGCAGCAGGTGGAGACCTACGACGGGATTCCGGTCGTGGTGGACGACTTCGTCCCCGACACCGAGACGCTGGGCAGCGGCACGGCGCTGAGTTCCATCTTCGCGCTGAAGTTCGGGCAGGGGACGGGCCTGATGGGGCTGGAACACGGCGGCATCCAGGTGGAGCCGGTGGGGGAGCTGGAATCGAAGGACGCCACGCGGACGCGGATCAAGTGGTACGCGGGACTGGCGCTCTTCTCGACGCTCGGGGTAGCGCGGCTGCAGGGGATCTCGGCGTAGGATTGGCGGAAGCACGACCGTTCGCCTGCAGAGCAAGGAGCCCATGCGATGACCGATCCCGCGTTTGATCCCGAGATGGAGGCGCGTTCGCATCCGGAGATCCCGGTCTCGGACGCGATCCTGGAGCCGCTGCGGGCGATCTGCCTGCGCTTTCCAGAGGCGATGGAAGCCGTGGCGTTCGGGAAGCCGACGTTCCAGGTGCGGCGGAAGAACTTCTGCATGCTCTATCTGGGCGAGCGGGGGATCGCGGGATTCGTGAAGGCGGCGCCGGGGATGCAGGAGGCGGTGATCGACCGCGATCCGGCGCGGTATTTCCGGCCTCCGTACCTGGGCGGGAAGGGGTGGATCGGCTGCTGGCTGGAGCCGGAGGCCGATCCGGACTGGGATGAGCTGGCGGACCTGATCGACGAGAGCTACCGGCTGATCGCGCCGAAGCGGCTCGTGCAGTCGCTGGACGCGGGGCAGGCGTAGGCAGCCGGGCGAAGAAGCGGACCGGGGCAGAAGGGAGGGCTCGCAGAAGCCCTCCCTTTGGCGTTGCTAGAACGCGTTCGTCGCGCGGACCTGCACATCGCCGTCGTGGATGCGGGTCTCGAAGGCGTGGAGCGGGCTGGTGGCCGGGCCGTTGACGACGTGGCCGTCGGTAAGGTCGAAGACGGAGCCGTGCCACGGGCAGGTGACGCAAGTGCCGTCCCGTTCGCCCTCGTCCAGCGGCGCGCCGACGTGCGTGCAGGTCGCGGAGGCGGCGAGGACGGCATCGCCCTGCCGCAGCAGCACGAGCGGCTCGCCCTCGTCCGGTTCGACCCGGGTGAGGGCGCCGTCCCCCAGGTCGGCGAAGGTCGCGACGGTCGTCCAGCCGTCCGGCGATTCCTCGAAGGCGACCCGGCTGACGCCGACGCCCAGCCGGTAGGAGAGATCGCCGCCCATCGACGCGGCGAGGCCCGCGAGGCCGAGCCCCGCGATGGACGCGAGCACACCGGCTCGCCGCGATCCGTTATCCCGCAACACCCAGGAGAGGCCGTAGAGCACGGTGGCGCCGCCGTTCAGGGTCGCGTGGAGTGTGCCGAGGCGGCGCGGTCCCTCGTCGTTCTGGAGGTCGTGCCACTGCGCGACCCCGGTCGCGGCGGCGGCGACCGCGCCGAGCGTGCCGGCCTTGAGGGTGATGTCCGCGCCGCGTTCCATGCCGGCGGCATCGAGCAGGGCGCTGGCGGACCAGAGGCCGAGCGGGACATCGGTGACGGCGGGATGGAGCGGATGCCCGAGCCACGTGCCGTAGAGGGCGTTCTTCAGCGGCGTGGGACCGTCCTCACCGAGGAGCGGGTCCCAGACGGCATGGATGCGTTCCGCGGCCTCATCCAGCCAGGGTGCGGCGGCGGTCGTGAGCGTGTCGGAGAGGGTGCGGATCGAAAGGGTGGCCATGCGATGTGTCTCCCCGGAGAACGATGGGTGGTGGCGGTCCGATCGGGAATGGGTCTCATTCCTGGTCCGGATGGAGACGCATATCCGGTGCCGTTCGTGGAGGCCGGCAGGCGGTGCAGGAGGTGAGCGGTGTTGATCGCGGGACCGTGGCAGGCAGCGACGGACGATGAGGGCGGGGAGCGGGCAGCCTGGCCGCCGGGCGTGCTGACGCCAGCCGACGAGGCGCGGTTCGGGCAATACGCGGCAGCCCTGGCGTTCTACCGGGGATCGCAGTGGGCGAC
>JBQCJS010000541.1:0-3919 GCA_051952485.1 Thermomicrobiales bacterium
ATCGCGATAGGATGGGAGCCGACCGTTCCGTCGGGTCTCATCCCTGGGTCCCAGTTCCAGAAGGCAGCAGATTCATGGTCTCTCCCACCTCCCAGTCCGGCACCCCACATGTGTCCCCCTCCACCACGTCCGCCGACCGGCAGACGATGAGCCGGCGCGACCTGATGGCCGTCGCCACGGCCGCCGGGTTCGCCGTCGCCCCCATCCTGGTCGGCGCACATCCGGCAGCGGCGCGGGCAGCAGCGCAGGCAGCAGCGCAGGCAACGCCAGATGCGTCCCCGGCGGCAACGCCAGCCGCATCGCCGGTCGCCGGTGGCCGCCTCCGCTTCGCCGTGCAGGGCGATCCGTCCGAACTCGATCCCGCGCTGACCAACCTCGCGGCGGCCGGCCTCGTCATCGACCTCATGTACGACGGGCTGACCCACGAGGGGCCGGACCTCTCCATCCGCCCGGCGCTCGCGGAATCGTGGACGGTCTCCGACGATCAGCTGACCTACACCTTCGCGCTGCGCGACGGCGTGACCTTCCACAACGGTCGCGCGTTCGTCGCGAAGGATGTCGCCTACACCTACCAGCGCATCCAGGACCCGGACACCGCCTCGCCGTGGGCGACCTCACTGGCCGGGGTGACCGCCATCGAGACGCCGGACGACCGCACCGTCGTCCTGACCTTGAAGGCGCCGGATGCCTCCTTCCTCGCGCGGCTGGCCGGACGCGGGCTGGTGATCGTCCCGCAGGAGGAGGTCGAGAAGACCGGAGACCTGCTCAATACCGCCGTCGGCACCGGGCCGTTCACCTTCGTGGACTACGTTCCGGGATCGACCCTGACGCTGGACCGCAACGCATCCTACTGGGACCCCGGCAAGCCCTATCTGGACGGGATCGACATCGTGATCGCCTCCGACGATACCCAGCGGGCGGCGGCACTGGTCTCGAACACCGTGGACATGGCCGAACAGGTCGGGCAGAAGGACATCACCCTCATCGAGCAGGAGGACGATCTCCGCGTCGATGGCGGCGCCACCACGAACCTGCGCTGGCTGGTGTTCAACCTGCGGCGCGAGCCGTTCGACAAGCCCGAGTTCCGCCAGGCCGTGTTCAAGGCGATCGACCGCGGGCCGATCATCGACGCCGCCGTCTTCGGCTACGGGCAGCCGCTCGTCGGCCTCTATCCGTCCAGCTTCTGGGCGGGCTACCGGGGCGAGATTCCGGCCCAGGACCTCGACGGCGCGAAGGCGCTGCTGGCGCAGGTGTCGCTGCCGGACGGATTCCGCCCGAAACTGCTCACCTGGTCACAGTACAAGTTCCTCTCCGATACCTCCGTCGTCGTGCAGGAGCAGCTGAAACAGCTCGGCATCGAGAGCGAGATCGATCCCCAGGAGAACGCCATCTACCTGGAGCAGTACTTCGGCGGGGAGTTCGACATTGCGATCATGGGCGCGGCGGGGTACGTCGACCCGAACGACTGGCCGGAACAGAGCCTGAAGACCGGGTCGGTCAACAATGCCGCCGGCTACAGCAATCCCGAGTTCGACCAGCTGATCGCCGAGGGGCTCGCCACCACCGACCAGGCGAAACGCGCGCCGATCTACCAGCAACTCCAGGAGGTCCTGATCGCGGATTCGCCGTGGATCAACCTCTACACCTCGGAATCCTTCGTCGGGCTCCGGAATACGGTCCAGGGATTCACCCGGTACGTCTCCGGCAGCTTCATCTCGCTCCGGGAGACCTGGATCGCCTCCTAGGCGCCACGTCCGACACCGGCCGTCCCGTCGCGTGGCACCACGTCGCGGAATGCGGACCGGACTGACACTCGTCCCTGTTCGCCGATCATCACGGGACCCACAGACCGCCATCGCCCCTCGCCCCGCCGCCGGGAAGTCAGGACCTTCGTATGCTCAAGTTCATCCTCCAACGTGTCCTCCTGCTCTTCCCGGTGCTGCTGGGGGTCTCGCTGGTGACCTTCATCATCGTGCGTTCCATCCCCGGCGATCCGGTGGACGTACTGCTCGGCGCCGACCGGCGCACCACCGAGGAGCAGCGGGCCGCCATCGCGCGGTCCTACGGCCTCGACCAGCCGATGCCCGTGCAGTATGTCAAGTGGCTCGGGCACGTCGTCACCGGCGACCTCGGCAAGTCCCTGCGCACCAAGCGCCCGCTCACCCAGGAATTGCGCCTGCGCCTGCCGGTGACGGTGGAACTGACGTTGCTGGCGGGGATCGTGGGGGCGACACCGGCCCTGATCTTCGGGGTGCTGGCCGCGCTCAAACGCAACTCCAAGTTCGACTGGCTGGCGACGGTGGGAACGCTGGTCGGCATCTCCCTGCCCAACTTCCTGCTCGCCACCGTGCTGGTGCTGATCTTCTCGTTCAAGCTCAAATGGTTACCCCCCGTCGGGTACACCCCATTTGCCGATGACCCGATCCAGAACCTGAAGACGATGATCATGCCGGCGATCAGTCTCGGGTTGCCCCTGGCCGCCATCCTGATGCGCATCACGCGGTCGTCCGTGCTGGAGGTGCTGAACCAGGAGTACGTGCGCGTGGCCCGGGCGAAGGGGCTGAGCCAGCGCCGGGTGGTGATGCGCCATGTGCTGCCGAACGCCGGCATTCCCATCCTGACGGTGGTGGGCATCCAGCTGGCGGCGCTGCTGGGCGGCACCGTCATCATCGAGCAGATCTTCGGCCTGCCGGGCGTGGGTCGCTACATCTACGAGGCGATCGCGAACCGCGACTATCCGGTCGTCCAGAGCGTCACGCTGGTGATGGCGACGATCTTCGTGCTGGTCAGCGTGCTGGTGGACGTGCTCTACGCCGTCCTCGATCCGCGACTGCGCACCCGCTGATTCCGCCCCGTGCATCCCTCGACCCAGCAGCCCCAGCAATCCCCGGTGACAGGCAGAACGACCGATGACTGACGCATCCCCCACCACCACGACGGCCCTCCCCGCTTCCGGCTCGACCGGGAACCAGACCGGCAAGCCTTCCTCCCCGCTCAGTTCGGCGGCGTCCGCTGCCGCGCTGCCGAAGCGGCGCAACCTCTGGCAGGTGCTGCGCCGGCAGAAACTGGCGCTGACCGGCATGATCATCGTCGGCTTCTTCCTCGTCGTCGCGCTCGTCGGCCCCTTCTTCGCGCCGCATGGGGCGACGGAGCAGTTCCCGGCCTATCGCCTGAAGCCGCCCTCCCGCGAGTTCCTGTTCGGCAACGACGAGTTCGGGCGCGACGTCTTCTCCCGCCTCATCTACGGGGCGCGCATCTCGTTCCAGGTCGGCATCGTCGCCGTCGGCATCTCCTCGGCGATCGGGATCACGCTCGGCCTCATCGCCGGCTATTTCCGGGGCTGGATCGACAACATCCTGATGCTCTTCATGGACGTGCTCTACGCCTTCCCGACGATCCTGCTGGCGATCGCGATCATGACGGCGCTCGGCAGTTCGCTGGTGAACGTGATGATCGCGATCGGCATCGTGAACGTGCCGACCTTCATGCGGGTGGTGCGCGGCGCGGTGCTCTCCGTCCGGAACCAGACGTATGTGGAGGCGGCGAACTCCATCGGGGCATCCACGGGGCGCATCCTGACGCTCCACATCTTCCCGAACATCACCGCGCCGCTGATCGTGCATGTCTCGCTGAACTTCGCGTTCGCGGTGCTGGCGGAGGCGTCGCTGGCCTACCTCGGGCTGGGAAACAAGCCGCCCTCCCCCTCCTGGGGCTCGATGATCTCCAGTTCCTACCAGTTCCTGCAGCTCGCCCCCTGGGCGGCGCTCTTCCCGGGAGCGGCGCTGGCGCTGACGGTGCTGGGCTTCAACCTGCTGGGCGACGGCCTGCGCGACGCCCTCGACCCGCGCCTGCGCAGCGAGGCGTAGATCGCCCATCGGAACGCGACAAGCAGGAGGGGCTCCGGCATCGTGCCGGAGCC
>JBQCJS010000542.1:0-11892 GCA_051952485.1 Thermomicrobiales bacterium
TCCGGCAGCGGGTGCGGTTTTCGCGGTAGGCCACCATGCGCTCCCACTCCGCCTCCCGGATTGCCCGGCGCTCCTGGTACACGCGATCGTAGCGGACGCCATTGAACGGGGCTGCCGTACGGTACCAGCGATGCTGAGTCCGAATGACGGGCGCCGGCATCTGCACGCCCAGGAGCCGGAGGGCGTCATCGATCGCGGATTCATCCTCATTGAGGCTGGCTGCCAGCTGCCTCGCCGTCCACGCCTCGTGGGGTCCCATGGTGAGCAGGATGCGCGCGACGAGGTCGTGACGGGGCATGGCGGATTCCCGGGACCAGTGATGGAACTCGGCGTCCTCGCTCCCCGCCTGGATCAGGATGGCGAGCGCGCGTTCGGATTCCCGCCCCGCACGACCGACCTCCTGGTAGTAGGCGAGGGGCGAGTTCGGTGCATCGACATGGACAACGTTGCGGACCCGCGCATTGTGATAGCCGAGGCTCAGCGCCGAGGTGGCGACGAGGGTGCGGACAGCTCCGGATTCGAACTGCGCTTCGAGCTGCTGTCGCTCCTGATGGGAACGATCTCCATGGTAGGCCGACGCGGCGATGCCCGTGGATTCGAGCCACGCGGCAATGAGGTCCGCATCCAGGATGCGCAGTACGTAGACGATGGTGCTTCCCTCGCAGTCGGCCAGGAAATCGGCCAGCCAGGCGAGCCGTTCATGGGGGGCCATCGTCGGCAGGACATGCAGGCCGAGACGCTCCCGGTGGAGCGGCCCGACGATGGGAAGCGGATCGCCCAGAACCTGTCGGAGGTCGGCCATCACTCGGGCATTTGCGGTCGCCGTGGTGGCGATCAGGGGGGTGCCGGCGGGAAGACGGTCCGCCAGGGGCCGGATGCGTTGGTAGTCGGGCCGGAAGTCGTGGCCCCACTCGGAGATGCAGTGCGCCTCGTCGATAGCCACCAGGCCGAGCCGGCCAGACAGCAGGGGAACGAGGTGCTCCTGGAAGCGGTCGCTCCCCAGTTGCTCCGGGGCGATGAGCAACGCATCCAGCCGGTTGGTGCGGACCGCCTCGACGATCGCCGCAAACCGTGTCGCCGACTCGGCATTGAGGGCGAGTACGCGGAGACCGGCGGCTCGTCCGGCGGCGGCCTGGTTCCGCATGAGGGCGACCAGCGGGGAGACGATGAGGGTCGGTCCCGATCCGGCCTCTCGCAGGAGCGTCGTGGCGATGAAATAAACCGCCGATTTGCCCCACCCGGTCCGCTGGACGACGAGCACCTTGCGCCGCTCGTTCACGAGCGCGTCGATCGCCTCCCACTGCCCGGGCTGGAACTGCGCGTCGGCACGCCCGGTCAGGATGCGCAGATGGGCGAGCGCCGCTTCGGAGGAGGCTCGTGGCCGCCCTGGCGCCACTGGCACGGTGTCGTCAGGACCGCCAATTCCATACAGGGCGGGGTCTGTGGCGTCGCGCAATCCCATTCTCCCCTTGGGAACACGAGGCATCTCGGCGATGTCGTTGTGACCAGGACCCGTCCGGAGAGTATCGGGATCGGGGAGAACACCCGTCAAGGGGGCGGTTCAAGCCGGGTCGATGTCGATCACGGTGACGCCGCCCGTCCACGTCCCGGCACGCATGGACTCCATCGTCGCGGGCACCTCGGCCAGCCCGATCCGCGTTTCGATCAGGTCCTGCGGGCGCAACGTGCCGGCGGCGATCAGGTCGAGCAGCGCGGGGTAGCCATGCGCCGCCATCCCGTGGCTTCCCAGCACCGCCAGCTCCTTCGCCACCACCGCCGGCATCGGGATGCGCGGGTCCTCGGCGAGCAGCCCGATCTGCACATGCCGGCCCTGGATGCCCAGCGCCGAGATCGCCGTCGCCACGGTTTCCTCACGGCCCAGCGCCTCCACCGAGACGTTCACGCCACCACCGTCCGGCGTCATCTGGCGGATCGCGTGCAGCACCTTCGCGCGGGAGCGTCCGGTACTCGCGATCGTCTCCGCGCCGAAGCGTCGCGCCCGCTCCAGCGCCGCCGGGGCGATATCCACGCCGATCACCCGCGCCCCCAGCGCGACGCCGATCATCACCGCGCTCAGGCCCACCCCGCCGCAGCCGACCACCAGCAGCGTTTCCCCCGGCTGGAGCTTCCCCTGGTTCGTCAGGCCGTGGAAGGCGGTCGCGAACCGGCACCCGAGCAGGGCCGCCGCCCCGCCATCGACCGCATCCGGGACCGCGACCAAGTTGAGGTCGGCGTTGTGGATCGCCACCTCCTCGGCGTAGGAGCCCCAGTGCGTGAACCCGGGTTGCGTCTGGTTCCGGCAGACCTGCCCCTGACCGCGATCGCATTCCGGGCAATGCCCGCAGGCGCAGACGAAGGGCACCGTCACCCGCTGCCCCACCCGGAACCGGGTCACCTCCGGCCCGACTCGCGCGATCGTGCCGACCAGTTCGTGACCGGGCACGTGCGGCAGCGCGATGTCCTTGTCCTTCCCCTGCCACCCGAAGAGGTCGCTCCGGCAGAGGCCGGTCGTCTCGACGCGCACCACCACGCCCGCCGCCGACGGCTCCGGGGCGGCGACGTCGACAAGGCGCGGGGTGGCTCCGAAGGCATCGTAGAGAATGGCGCGCATGGGCAGGAATCCTGAATGGTTGGGTGGACGAATCGGCACCGGGGCCGGAGAACGGTGGGCAGGCGACTACGGCTCCGTGGCCGATCCCAGCAGCGCCGAGAGGAGGGATTGCCGCATCCACTCCTGGAATGCCTCCGGAGTGTACTGGAGGCGGCGAACGAGGAGATCGTAGCTGTCGGGGCTGGCGATCACCCAGGCGGTATCGATGGCGGCGGATCGCGTCAGCCCGGGGCGCAGGGCCTCGTCCGGGATCTCGCTCAGGATCTTTCCGAAGAGCCGGTGGCGCAGGAGCTGGAGGTGGTCCCAGTCGGCGGCGATTTCGGGATCGACCGCGGCGGCCTCCCGATAGAGCGCCCAGCCGGTCGCGGCCCGGGCGGCAACCTCCGACACCGTGACGGCCAGTTCGTCCAGGCGGGCTTCGGGCGACAAGCCGGCGAAGCGGTGGGCCGCGTCCTCCGGCGATTCCGCTCCTCCGGCCAGCACGCGTTCCATGTAGGCCCGCAACAGGGCGCGCTTGCTCCCCCACGCGAGATAGAGCGTCTGCAGGGAGACCCCTGCCGCGCGCGCGATGCCGGACACCGTGGTCGCCCGGTATCCATGCCGCGCGAATTCCTCCCCCGCCGCGGCGAGGAGGCGATTGCGGGTTTCCCGGCGGGAGGCGGCGCCCACCCGTTGCTGACGGCTCATGCCGTCGTGATCGTCCGTAGCCATGGACAGCATCGTAACGGTGATGTAGAGTGCCAGTCAAATGCTATAGAGTGTCACTCCAGTGCATGGGAGGCCGCACGATGCCCACTCACGACCGACCCTGGCGAAGACCCGGCGCGTTCGCCTATGCGCGCCGACGCCTGCGGGCAGCGTTCCGGCCACCGGTCACGGTCCATCCGGCGCCCGCGGACCTGATCAAGGATCACGATGTCGGGGTCGCCATGCGCGATGGCGTGGTGCTGCGCGTGAACGTCTACCGTCCCGCCGGCGAGGGGCCGTTTCCCGTCATCCTCTCTGCCCATCCCTACGGCAAGGACGCGCTTCCCCGCAGGACGCGCTTCGGGTGGTCGCTCAATCCCCAGTACCGGATCATGAACCAGCCGGACCCCTTCCGCGTGTCGGATCAGACGAGCTGGGAGGCGCCCGATCCGGCCTGGTGGGTCGCGCATGGCTATGTGGTGATCAATGCGGATACCCGGGGAGGTGGTCATTCGGGCGGGACGGGCGACCTCCTCTCCGACCAGGAAGCGTGCGACATCGAGGAACTGATCGCGTGGGCGGCGGCCCAGCCCTGGTCCAATGGCAAGGTCGGGATGCTGGGCGTCTCGTATCTCGCGATCTCGCAGTACAAGGTGGCGGCGCGGAATCCGCCCGCGCTCAAGGCGATCTGTCCCTGGGAGGGCTTCACGGACGCCTACCGCGATTTCTTCACCTCCGGCGGCATCGTCGAGGACGGGTTCGCCCGGATCTGGCTCGCCATGACCAGGCGCGTGGCGCGGATTCACGATGACCTGGGGAAGGGGCGCCGGAAGCACCCGCTTGACGATGATTGGTGGGATGCGCTCAGGCCGGATCTCGCGCGCATCGCGGTGCCGATGCTGGTCTGCACGAGCTTCTCCGACAACAATCTCCACAGCACGGGATCGATGCGGGCATTCCAGGAGGCGGGCTCACCGGACCGGTTTGCCTACGCCCATCGTGGCCCCAAATGGGCGACCTTCTATGGCGAAGACGCCAACCGGGTCCAGCTCGCCTTCTTCGATCGCTACCTGCGCGACCGGGATGTACCGAAACCGCCTCCCCTGCGGCTCGAGGTTCGGGACACGCGCGATCGAATCGTCGCGGTGCGTGAGGAGAGCGGGTGGCCGCTGGCGCGGACGCAGTGGCAGCCGCTCTACCTCGCCGGGGACGGGAACCTGGGCGAGACCCCGCCAGCCTCGGCCGGTCGGGTGACGTTCGACCTCCGGCGGAATGCGGCGGTGTTCCGCCATGATTTCCGGGAGGAGACGGAACTCAGCGGTCCGATGACCCTGCGCCTGTGGGTGTCGGCGACGGGCACGGACGATCCGTCGCTCTTCGTGGGCGTCGAGAAGTGGTCCGGCGATTCGTACGTGCCCTTCGAGGGGTCGTATGGGTATGGGCGGGACCGCGTCGCGTCGGGACGGCTTCGGGTGGCGCTGCGGGAGATCGATCCCGTTCGCAGCCGGCCCCACCAGCCGGATCACACGTTTCGCACGCTCCAGCCCCTGAGCCCCGACGAGATCGTCGAGATCCAGATCCCGCTGACATCCTCGGCCACGCTGTTTCGCGCCGGGGATTCCCTCCGGGTGCTGGTTGCGGGCCGGTACCTGGAGCCGCGAAACCCGGTCTTCGGACACTTCCCGACCCACTACGTGCCCAGTCCTCGGGGCACAGCGACGATCCACTGGTCGCCTGAACACCCGTCCTCCCTCGAGATCCCGGTCATTCCCGCGATCCCGCGATAACCAGAGGACCGGCCAGGAACGCGCGCAGGCATCACCCCATGCGGATCGGTGCTTCGGGGTACTTGTAGCGGGTCAGGCGCTGGCGCCGGGTGAGCGCGTAGACCAGCGTGATCGGCCCGAAGCGTCCGAAGAACATCGCCCCGCAGACGATCAGCTTGCCCGCCGTGGAAAGATCCGGCGTGATACCCGTCGTCAGTCCCGCCGTCGCCGCGGCGCTCATCGTTTCCAGCATCAGGTCCAGGAAGGTCAGGTCGTTAGGCTGGAGGACATCCTCCGTGAAGCCCAGCAGGAGCGAGAAGACGAAGTGGGCGAGGACATAGACCGCGATGATGGCCATCGCCCGGAACACCAGGTAGGTCGGGATGCGCCGCTTGAAGATCTGCGTCTGCGTCTCGCCGCGCAGGGTGTTCACCACCGCCACGAAGACCACCGCCGCCGTCGCCAGCTTGATCCCGCCCGCCGTCGAACCGGAGGCGCCCCCGATCATCATCATGCCGATCCAGAGGAAGACGGTCGGTGAGTGGACATCGCCGAAGTTCACCGTCGTGAACCCCGCCGTCCGCACCGAGGCGCTCTGGAAGACCGCCACCATGGGCCGCGCCCAGTCCGGGGTGTTGGCCAGCGCCGCGTTCCACTCCGTGAGGATGAAGAGGATCGCCCCCGTCGCGACGAGGATCGCGTTCGTCAGCAGGACCAGCTTGGTATCGAGCTGGAAGCGCGACCATCTCCGCGTCTTCCAGGCGTCGTCCAGCACCATGTAGGAGAGTGCCCCCGCCTGGATCAGCGCGACGATGGTGCCGTTGATCCACGGCGAGGTCTCGTAGCGGCCCAGCGACTGGAAGTTCCCCTGCAGGTCGAACCCGGCGTTGCAGAAGGCGGAGACGGCATGGAACACCCCGTACCAGATCGCGACCAGGGGAGATTCGTCGCGCAGGAAGCGGATCGTCAGGAGGACCGCGCCGATCGCCTCCGTCACGAAGATGAAGCGCAGGATGCGTTTCGAGAGACTCACGGCCTCCGAGAGCGACATCGCCGGGGAGCCGTCCTGCAGCATGATCGCATCGCGCAGGCTGCTGCCGCGGCCCAGCGAGACCAGCACGATCGAGGCGCCGACCATGAACCCCAGCCCGCCCAGCTGCATCAGCACCAGGATCACCGCCTCCCCGAAGAGGCTCCAGTGATCCTGCGTGTCGACCACCGTCAGGCCGGTCACGGCGGAGGCGGACATCGCCGTGAAGAGGGCGTCGATCGGGCGTGTGGTCTGCCCGCGTTCGGCGGCGAGCGGCAGCATGAGCAGCAGTGCCCCGATCGCCACGACCAGCAGGAAGCCCCCGACGAAGACCTTGGCATGGCTCTGGATGGTCGGCGCGGCGCGATGCTCCGGGTCCTCCGGGATCGCGATGACCTGGGTGGCGTCCATCCGCTTGCGCACCACGCGGTTGCCGGGCAGCCGCTGGCGGGACGATGGCCGCCGCGCCACGTTCCGGGCATCGTGAGTTGGCTCACCGGGGAGCTCCAGGGGCGGCGGGATGGGATCGGGACGGCTCTGGTCGCCGCGCGGCACATCGGGCACGGTCAGGCCACCCTTCCATCACCGGGGGAGGGGAGACGCATCGCCATTCAGGCGTCCGGCTGCCGGGACTGGTCGACGAAACGCTCGATGTCGGCATCGGCGCCGACGATCACCAGTTCGTCGCGCGCCTGGATCGTCTCCTGGTAGTGCGGCACGGTGATCAGCGCCGCGCCGCGCTTGATGAGCAGGACGTTGATCTTCCCGGCCATCTGCGCGGTGCATTCGGCCAGGCTCTTGCCGATCAGGGTGGCGGGCGCTTCCAGCTTCGCGATCCCGGTCGTGGCGGAGAGCGAGAGGTAGTCGTTGATGTGGCGCACACCGAGCGAGTGGGCGAGCCGCCTGCCGGCGTCCAGCTCCGGAAAGACGATGCGGTCCGCACCGACCTTGCGCAGTAGTTCGCCGTGGAGGCTGGTCTTCGCCTTCGCGACCACCCACGGGATGCCGAGCTTCTTCAGCAGGAGGGTCGTGAGGACGCTGGCCTCCAGGCTCTCCGACTGCGCGGCGATGGCGACATCCGATTGCTCGATCCCGAGCTGGAGCAGCAGTTCCTGGTCGGTGCCGTCCCCCTGCGCGGCGAGGGTGACGTGATCGGCGATGTCCTGCACGATCTGGGCGTCGAGGTCGATGGCGGTCACCTCGTAGCCGAGTTCCGTCAGTGTGCGGGCAAGGCTGCCACCGAACCGTCCCAGGCCGATGACGGCGACCCGTTCGTTCGGTCCGCGCTTGCGCTCGCCGCCGTTGTTGCCGTGGCCGCTCCCGAACCCGAGCACGTTCATTCCTGCCTACCCCGGACGTGTGGATGATGCCCGGCGCCGGGCGCGAATCGTTCCGCCGTCATTGTAGACGGGGCGTCGGCAGCGGAGGACGTTCAGCCACGCTCGCTCGGCACGAGACGGTCGACCGCATCGGTGTTCTCGACCGTGTAGGCGCGGGTGCTGCCGCCGATGGCGTACAGGACGCCGTCCGCGACCGCTGCCGCGATGCCATGCCGGGCGACGGGGAGGGGTGGGAGGTCGCTCCACGTATCGGTGGCCACGTCGTAGCGTTGCACCTGGTCGTAGAGCCCGTTGGTCCCTTCCCGCCCCTCGCCGCCCAGCACGATGATGGACGCCGCGTCCACGTCTACCGCGACGCCCATGCCGGAGCGCCCGTCCGGCATGGGAGAGCCGGTGCTCCAGGTGTTGTTCGCCGGGTCGTACCGTTCGACGGCGGTGTCCATCGCGGGATCGAACTGGCCCCCATTGCGGCCGCCGATCGCCACGAGGATGCCGCCGGCCCCGGCGACGGCCAGATGCTCGCGGGCGGTCGGCATCGGCGGCAGGAGTGTCCACGTCCCGGTCGCCGGGTCGAAGGCGGCAACATCGGCCGTGGCAGGGCCGGAGAGATCGCCGGACGATCCACCCACCGCGACGATGGTCCCGTTCAGCGCCGCACAGCCGAGGGCGCCGCGCGGCCCCTGCGGCAGGGGCGGCAGGTCGCTCCAGGCGTCGGCCTCCGGATCGTAGCGCCAGGCGGTGTCGGTCGCGCCGTGGGTTGCGTCGTGCCCGCCGATCACATAGATGGCCCCGTCGAGCGCGGCGAGGCCGAGGTGATGGCGCGGTTCCGGAAGTGGGGCGAGGTCCGACCAGACGCCGGCCGCGAGGTCGAGCCGGCTGACCGTCGATTCCGCCCCGAACCCGCCGGCCACGACGATTGCCCCGTCCATGAAGACGCCAGCGAACTCGGAGCGGGCGCCTGGCAATGGCGGCCCGGACATCCATGCGGCATCGGCGACCGGTGACGGCGTGGACGCGCGTGCCGGGATACCGGCCGCGAGCCAGCCTCCGCCGGCCATGAGGACGGCGGCGCGCCGGGAGAGGCGAACGGGGTGCGGGTGCGTTCGATGGGCGTGGGGCATGGGCCGGTCCCTTTCTCGATGGGTTGAGGGCGACGGTTCCACCGTATCACGCCAACGTGCCAGACTGTGCGCCCGTGCCCTGCCTGCGGATGTGCCGGTCGCGCCGGAAACGGGGCGTCGGGTATCCTGATCGAAACAGGTTCCCTCCGCTCCGGGGCCCATGCGCCGCGGATTCCCCAGGACACAGGACATCGGTACAGGATGAGTGATTCCACCAATCAGACGGTCCAGATCATCGGCTACATCGTGATCGCCACGATTCTCGTCGTCGTGGGCCTGATGTTCATGATCCGCCGCCGCCAGTATTCGTTCGGCATGGTCTGCATCATCACCGCCGTCTTCATCTACGGTTTCGGGTACTACGTCTCCCAGGCCGACAAGATCCACATCGAGGAAGGCTCGCCGGAGGACAACCCGGAGGCCTATGGCACGCCGGCCTACCGCATCGTCCACCCATGACCTCGACCGATGCCATCGTGATCGGGATGTGCCTGGTCATCGCGCTCTCGGGCGTGACGATGGCGCGTCTCTCGAAGAAGCAGCGGGGCGCCGGGATCGCCTTCGCGGCGATCGGCATCCTGATCATCATCGGCTACCTGCAGGCGCCCGACCACGCGCCCCGGCCCGGTGACGGCTCCCCGACCCCCGACATCCCGTTCGCCTTCCCTGCACCCACCGAGCAGCCGTGACGGCGCCCGCCATTGCCTCCGCACCCGGGGTAGCGGGGCGGCACGAAGGCGCTGGAGGAAGGGGGAACGGGTCGATCAACCCGTTCCGCTGAACCCCGGTAGGCCGCGAATCCAGGCGGCCAGCACCGCCGCGTTCCCGTCCAGCGGCAGCAGGCCGTCCAGCACGAGGTCCGGGACGATGCCCAGCCCCTCCACCCGCGCCCAGGTCGCATCGAGATGCCCCGTCCGCTCCCGGACGTTCGACCCCCAGCGGAGGTCGCGTTCGGCGATGCGGTCCAGCCGCACGGCTTCCGGCACGTCGAGCAACACCCGCGCATCCGCGTCCGGATACGGCTCCATCGCATCCAGCAGCATCACCGGGCGCACCGTGAAGGCGACCCCGCCGGTATCCGCGCGCCGAACGAAGGTCGCGTAGTCGACGTCCGGGGCGGAGGTCGTCGTCCCGACCGGAAGCGCCAGCCGGCTCCGCAGCAGGTCCCAGTCGTAGCGCAGCGGCAGGCGGTCGAAGGTCTCCCGCGTCATCCCCGCCGGGCGCGGGACCAGGAAGTTGTCGACTGCCACCCGGCTCGCCATCTCCTCGCCGAGCGCAGTGGCGGTGCGTTTCGCCAGCTGCGACTTCCCGGAGCCGGAGGGAGCGTAGATCGCGATCGTCAGCGGGTGGGCCATCGGCACGGACGTCCTTTCGGGATGGTGCTTGCATCGCGCGGCGGGGGACGTATCATGGCGCGCAACCGACACGCCCGTCCCGCACCGCATTCCGGCCCATCGTAAGGGGAACCTCATGGTGACGACATCGACCGATCTTCGCGCCCTCACGCCAGAGCAGCTGGAGACCTTCCACCGCGACGGGCACCTCGTGTTGAAGGGCTTCTACTCGCCCGACGAGGTGCGGCTCCTGGTGGACACCTTCATGGCTATGCACGCGCAGGGGCCGATCCCCGGCTTCTTCAACCCGAAGTCGGCGGAAGAGGCGAATGGCGATCCGCTGAAGATGTACCCGCGCATCATGCACCCGCACCGCTTCAACGATGTGGCGCGGACTTACCTGCTGGATGCCCGGCTGGAAGCGGTGCTGACCGACCTCTTCGGCGAGGAGCCCCTGGCCGCCCAGAGCATGCTTTATTTCAAGCCCGCCGGGGGGCGCGGCCAGGCGCTGCACCAGGACAACTTCTACCTGAACGTCGATCCGGGCACCTGCATCGCGGCGTGGCTGGCGCTGGATGTGGTGGACGAGGAGAATGGGTGCCTGGAGGTCGTGCCCGGCACGCACGCGATGGACCTCTTCTGCCCGGAGGAGGCCGATCGCAGCGTCTCCTTCACGAAGGAGTACGTGCCGCCCCCGCCGGGCCTGGAGAAGGTGCCGGTCCACATGCAGCCGGGCGACATGCTCTTCTTCAACGGGACACTGGTCCACGGCTCCGGCCCGAACGTGAGCAAGGACCGCTTCCGCCGCTCCTTCATCTGTCACTACATCGGGCGTTCCAGCGAGCGGATGTCGGAATGGTACCGGCCGATCCTCACCTTCGCGGGCGAGGAGGTGGCAATCGATGCCAACACCGGCGGTGGTCCCTGCGGTACCGAGGTCGGCGCGGCGATGGGTCCGCACTGAGCGACGGATGAATGGCCGCGACGCCATCCTCCACGTGATACCCGTCTCCGTCGATGTCCCCTGATGCCCCTTTCCTGCGATCGGACCCTGTGCCACAGTAGCGGCACGGAACCGCATTCGCAGGAAGGGGCTTCTTCATGACCACCACGACGGGGACCGCATTCGCCACGCCGATCCGCTGGGGCATCCTCGGCACCGGGCGCATCGCCGAGAAGTTCGTCAACGACGTCCAGAAGGCGGCCGAAGGCGCCGTCGTGGCGGCAGTCGGTTCGCGGAGCCGGGAGGGCGCGGAGGCGTTCGGCGACCGCTTCCGGATCGCCCGGCGCCACGCCTCCTACGAGGCGCTCGCCGCCGACCCGGATGTGGACGTGATCTACGTCGCGACCCCGCACCCGTGGCACAAGGAGGCGACGATGCTCTGCCTCAACGCGGGCAAGCACGTCCTCTGCGAGAAGGCGTTCGCCATGAACGCCCGCCAGGCCCGGATGATGGCCGACCTCGCGCGGCGGCGTCAGCGGTTCCTGATGGAGGCGATGTGGCTGCGCTTCCGCCCCGCCACGCGCAAGGTCCGGGACCTGCTGGCGGCGGGCGCGATCGGGGAGCCGGTCGCGTTCTCGGCGACGATCGGCTGGAAGGGCAACGGCGATCCCGCCCATCGCCTGTACGACCGCGCGAAGGGCGGCGGCATCCTCCTCGATGGCACGGTCTATCCCGTCTCCTTCGCCTGCCACCTCTTCGGGATGCCGGAACACGTTGCATCCGTCGCCAACATCGGCCCGACCGGTATCGACGAGCAGGATGCCATCTCCTTCGTGCATGCGAACGGCGTGACCTCCAGCATGCTGGGGACGATCCGCGCCACTCCGGCGAACACGGCCAGCATTGTCGGCACGGCGGGCCGGATCGAGATGGCGGCGCGGTGGTGGCAGCCGGAGGAACTCACCCTGGTGCGGGATGGCCACGAACCGGAAGCGTTCTCGTGGCCGGAGGATGGCACGCTTGGCTACCAGTACGAGGCGATGGCGGTGGGCGAGGCGAT
>JBQCJS010000543.1:0-6657 GCA_051952485.1 Thermomicrobiales bacterium
CCAGTGATTCCGCCAGGCGCGGCGTGATCCAGTCCACGATGAACCGCATCACCTCGGGCCGTCCCGGCTCGTTCAGGATCTCGTGGCGCATCCCCGGCCACAGCACGATCGTCCGGTCCGCCGCGCCCGCGCCCTTGTAGAGCAGCTCCGTTCCCCGCGGGCTCGTCAGCTCGTCGGCCGCGCCGTGCATCGCCAGCAGCGGCATCGTGAGCCGTCCGAACCGCTCCCGCGCATCCTCCCCGGCGTGGATGATCTCCACCGCCGTCCGCATCCGCGTCTCGCCGCGATGCGTGCGGTGATCGGCATCGAACCCGATCCCGATCGCCTCATCCGTGCTCAACACCTCGCCCTCGCTGCGCGGCACCGGCGCCGTCGGCAGCACGCGGGCGATCACCTCGCCCGCCGTCCGCACGACGGGCGACGTTCCCTCGTCGATAATGAGCGCCGGTCCGGAGGTGATCAGGAAATCGACCGTCTCCGGATGTGCCTCCGCATACCGGATCGCGATCAGTCCGCCCATCGAATGGCCGAAAAGCACCAGCGGCAACCCCGGATGGGCCGCCTTCGTCCGCGCCGCGACCGTCCCGAGGTCGTCCACGTAGTCATCGAAGCGCATTGCCAGCGCCCGCGTGCCGCTGCTGCGACCGTGTCCGCGATGGTCGAGGGTCGCCACCACGAACCCTTCGGCCACCATCGTCGTCACGAGCAGCGCGTACCGCCCGGCGTGCTCGGCATGGCCGTGGGAGAAGACGAGGATCGCCTTCGGGGCGTCGGAAATCCACGTCGCCGTCGCCACGATGACGCCGCGTTCCGGCGAGAAGGTCCCGCGTTCCTGCCGCACACCCATACCGATCTCCTCCCCTGTCGACTGTCCCTCACAACGACCGGAACCATGCCTCCGCGAACGGGGAGGCGTCCAGCACCGCCCCGGCCCGGCGCAGGATCTCGACCGGCACCCCGATATCCGCCACCGCGACCGCCCCGCAGACCGCCTCTGCGCCGGGAACGAGCAGCCCTGTCTTCGGCAGCACGAGCGTCACCGTCCATCGCGCCCGGATGCAGGGAAGGCCGATCGCGCCGGTGGTCGCATCCAGCCCGGACGGCAGGTCGATCGCCAGGACCGGCGCGGGATGGGCGTTCGCCCCTTCGATCAGCGTCGCCACTGCCCCGCGCGGTGGCTGGTTGCCCGCCGCGCTGAATCCGAGCAGCCCGTCGAGGATGAGTCCGGCGTCCGGCAGGGGATCGTCGGCGGTCAGGATGGGAATGCCCATCCGCTGCACTGTCGCCAGCTGATGCGCGGCCGCCCCGGCGACGGCCTCCGGCGCCTTCGTGAGAACGACGGTCGACACGGCGCCCCACGCTGCCAGCCAGCGCGCGGCGACCAGCGCATCGCCGCCATTGCCCCCGCTTCCGGCCAGCGCGAGCACGCGCGTCCCGGCCACCCCATCCGGCAGGCATCGCTCCCGCGCGAAGGCGGCAATCGCATGGCCGGCGGTCTCCATCAGTTGCAGCGTGCCGACGCCGAGATCGTCCAGCATCAGGCGGTCGACCTCCGCCATCGCGGCAGCCGGTAGGGCCGGCAGCGCAGGGAGCGGCCCGCTCATGCAGGCGCCTTCTCGCGGCGGCGGCGCTTCTCCGGCACCCCGGAGCGGGCCGACAATCGCCCACTGGCGCGCATGAGCAATCGCGCCGGATCGGCGGCGGTGGGCGCGTCGAAGAACTGCACGATGGCCCCCTGGAACGGGCCATCGGCGACGCGGAAGGCCCGCGCCTCCGGGGCGATCACCGGCACCAGCTGCATCGTCCGGCTACCCAGCGGCGTCCCGGTCTCGGAATCGAACGAGGTGATGCGAGCATGCAGCCCATCGCCGTCGCGAGTGAGGACGGTCTGCTGATTGAAGCGGTTGAACGACCCCGCGTAGGCATCGAGCTCGGCTGCCGACAGCGCGATCGGCGCCGGTACCTGCTCCGGAATGCCCAGGTAGTGCTCCAGCGCCCACGCCTCGATCTCCTGCATGGCGCCGGTCCCCGTATCGGCGTTCGTCAGCATGGCAAGCACGAATCCCTTCTCCGGGACGGCCGTCAGCTGGGCGCGGAACCCATCGGTCGCGCCGCCGTGCCCGATCCGCTGTACGCCGTCCTGCGTCTTCAGCGACCATCCGAGGCCGTAGGCTGACCCGAAGGTGGCATCGCCCGGCCCGACCGCGATCTGCTCCTCGCGCATGGCCCGGGCGGACGCGGCGCTGAGGACGCGATTACCATCCAGTTCCCCATCGGCCAGGTGCGCCCGCGCGATGCGGACGAGATCGCCGACCGTCGAGAGGACACCGCCGGCTGCCGTCGCATGACGCCGATTCCAGTAGGGCCGGGCAATGGCGAGGCCCTCCTCCCGCGATCGCAGGTTCTGGCCGACCGCGTGGGGCCGGGTGATCGCGTCCTCCGCGAAGAGGACGGTGTGCTCCAGCCTCCACGGCGCCAGCACGCGTTCCTGCAGCGCCTGCTCGAACGTCTGCCCGGTGAGGATCTCGCAGATGCGCCCGACGAGGTAGAACCCGGTGTTGCAATAGGCGAAGAGCGTCCCCGGTGGCACCCACTGCTCCAGCACCCCGAAGTTGGCGACCGCCCGCGCGGAGGCATCGTCGCCGCGGCCGTAGTTGGCGAAGCGATCGCCCTCCAGCCCGGAGGCATGGGAGAGCATGTGGCGCGTGGTGATCGTGCCCCGCGCATCGGGATCGGCGAGCGGCAGGTCCGGCACGTAGGTGATGACCGGCACATCGAGGTCGAGCTTGCCCTCGTCCACCAGCGTCATCGCGAGGGTGGTGGCGAAGACCTTCGAGATGGAGCCGATCTGGAAGAGCGCGTCCGGAACCAGCGGCATCCGCGTCGCGACGCTGGCAACGCCCGCCGCCGTCTCCGCCAGCTCACCGTCGTGGAAGACCGCCGCCGCGATCCCGGGGCCGTTCCAGCGCGCGCCCTCCCCCTGGACGGCGGCGGCGAGGGTGGCATACGCGGGGCGGGCCAGCGGCCACGATGGTCGATCGGGTGTCTCTGCCATGATGATGCGTCCTCGTGGTGGTGGTTGCGGCGTCGCGCTGCCGGGCGGACAGCTCAAATGTTCCGTGCAAGGCGATGGAGATCGGCCAGAGCCCTACCCTTGCAGGGCATGGTATCGCGGTTCGGCGTGGACGGCGCGGGATCAGGCTGGGCGCAAGGGATTGACAGGCGAGAAACGGTCCCGCTCACAGGCGCTCCCGATGATGCACGATAAGGAAGATGCCCGGGGACGCGGATCGGATGTCGAGATTCCGTGGCCGGCACCGTCCCCTGGATACGAGCAGCCATATACCGGGCTGCAAGACGCGAGACACAGGAGGATCAGCGTGGCGATTCAACGCATGGACAACGTCGGCATCGTCGTGGCAGACCTGGACGCCGCCATCGCCTTCTTCACCGAACTGGGAATGGAGCAAGAAGGCCGGGCCATGATCGAGGGCAGCTGGGCGGACCAGACCGTCGGGCTGGATGGCATCCGCTGCGAGATCGCGATGATGCGGACGCCGGACGGTCACGGCAAGCTGGAGCTGGCGCAATACCACGCCCCGGCGGCGATGCCCGCCAATCCGCAGAACCCGCCGCACAACATCGTGGGCATGCATCGGGTGATGTTCGCCGTCGACGACATCGACGACACCATTGCCCGGCTGCGCCCCCACGGCGGCGAGGTGATGGGCGAGGTGGCGCGGTACGAGGACATCTTCCGGCTCTGCTACCTGCGCGGCCCCTCAGGGATCATCATCGGGCTGGCCGAGGACATCGGCTGACGACGCTCAATCCCCCGGGCCGACCAGGAACCAGAACGGAAGGATCACCCATGCGCCCCACCCGGATCGCCGAGATCCTGAACCACCCATACAGTCGGGAACTGCTGGCCCGCGACCTGACCCGCCTCGCCTACATCGCCAAGGACGGCACGCCGCGCACGATCCCGATGGGGTTCACCTGGAACGGAGCGGAGATCGTGATGTGCACGGCGACGAACGCCCCGAAGCTCGCGGCCCTGCGCGAGCATCCGATGGTTGCCCTGACGATCGACACCGAGGTGTACCCGCCGAGGATCCTGCTGGTCCGGGGCCGGACCAAGCTGGATACCGTCGCGGGCATCCCGGCCGAGTACCTCCAGTCCAGTGGCACCTATGCGATGACGCCCGAGCAACGCGTCGAGTGGGAAGCAGAAGTCCGCTCGCTCTACCACGATGGGATGGTCCGGATCGTCGTGACCCCGACCTGGGCGAAACTGATCGACTTCGAGACCACCCTGCCGAGCGCCGTGGAGGAGTTGGCCCGGCAGCGGGACGACCGGCGGCGCGGTTCCGGCGCAGACTGAATCCGGGAGCACCGCCGCTGCCAGGACATCCCGCTACGGGATGTCGAGAATCCGCCCTCGGCCTCGTCCCAGGGATGAACGCGGCTACCATGAACCGCATCGCCAGGACACACAGGAGATCACGATGGCCAAGTACCTGATCCTCAAGCACTACCGGGGCGGCCCGGTCCCCACCGTCGCGTTCGCGCCGATGGACCAGTGGACTCCCGACGAGGTTTCGGCCCATATCCAGTACATGCGGGACTTCGCCACCCGCCTCGAGGGCACCGGGGAGTTCGTCGACGAGCAGGCGCTCTCCCCGCAGGGGACGTTCGTCCGCTACGACGGCGAAGGACGACCGCCGGTCACCGATGGTCCGTTCGCAGAGACGAAGGACCTGATCGCCGGCTGGATGGTGATCGATGTCGAAAGCTACGAACGCGCGCTCGAACTGGCCGCCGAACTGTCCGCCGCGCCCGGGCCGGGCGGCACCCCGATCTACGAGTGGCTGGAACTGCGCCCCTTCTATGGCGTCTCCCCGGCCATCACGGAGTGAGGCACGATGGATGAGGCCCTGCTGCGGACCCTCACCCCGAACGTGATCGGCATCCTCGTCCGGCGCGGGGCCGATTTCGCGTCGGCCGAGGACGCCGTGCAGGATGCCCTCATCGAGGCCGTGCGCACCTGGCCGGATGCCATGCCGCGCGATCCCAAGGGGTGGCTGGTCACCGTGGCGTGGCGCAAGTTCCTGGACGCGGCCCGCGCCGATACTGCCCGCCGCCAGCGCGAGGAACGGGTCGAAGCTGAGGCCTCGCCCATCCCGGGCGAGGACCCGGCGGTGGACGACACGCTCCAGCTCTACTTCCTGTGCGCGCATCCCTCGCTCACCCCGGCATCCGCCGTCGCCCTCACGCTCCGCGCGGTCGGCGGCCTGACCACACGACAGATCGCGCGGGCGTATCTCGTACCGGAGTCGACCATGGCCCAGCGCATCAGCAGGGCGAAGCGCACCGTCTCCGGCGTCCGGTTCAACCAACCCGGGGACGTCGCCACGATCCTGCGTGTGCTCTACCTCGTCTTCAACGAGGGCTACGGGGGTGACATCGACCTCGCGGCCGAGGCGATCCGGCTCACGCGCCAGCTCGCCGTCCTGATCGACGAGCCGGAGGTCGCCGGCCTGCTCGCGCTCATGCTGCTGCACCATGCCCGCCGCGCCTCCCGCACCGGACCGGAAGGCCGCCTCATACCGCTCGCCGAGCAGGACCGTTCGTTGTGGGATACCAGCCTGATCGCCGAGGGCGTGACGATCCTGCAAGCCGCGCTGATCCGAGACCGATTGGGCGAATACCAGGCGCAAGCCGCGATCGCCGCCCTGCATGCGGACGCGCCCAGCACCGCCGAGACGGATTGGCCACAGATCGTGGAGTGGTACGACGAACTGCTGCTGCTCACCGGCAGCCCGGTGGTGCGGCTCAATCGCGCGGTGGCGGTAGGCGAGGCCGACGGTCCGCAGGCGGGATTGGCGGCGCTGGCCGAGGTGGACCCCGGCTTGCCCCGACACGGTGCGGCGGCGGCCTACCTGCACGAACGCGCTGGTACCCCAGGCGACCTCGAACGCGCTGCAGCCCTCTATGCCGAGGCGTCCCGTGCTGCGACCAGCCTGCCGGAACGCGATCACCTCACCCGGGAGGCTGCGCGGGTGAGGCAACGCCTGCGTTCATGAGTGCGGCCATCCCGGCGCAACCGCGCGCACCCGGACCGTGCACGCGGTCCTCGACGCACGACGAACGGGCATGAGTGCGCTCTCCGCGCACCCATGCCCGAGATACGTCCGGATCACGAGAGGGACTCGAGCGACGCCGTTACTTCTTGCCCTTCTTCTTGCCGCCCTTCTTCCCCTTGGCGTCCTTCTTGTCCGACCCCTTTTCCTGCTTCTCGTCATCTTCCCCGCCGGCCAGCGCCTCCAGGCCGCCGATCCGCTCGAAGACGCGGCCACCGGCGCGGATCATGATCCGGTCCGGATCGTCCGCCGTCGGGGCGTGCGGGAACTGCACGATCGAGGTCGCCAGCGCGCCGCTGATACCCTTGAAGTCGTTCTCCCGCGTCGATTCGATCGGCTCGAAGAGCGACACCGCCCCCTTCGTCATCCGCGATTCCTCGTTCGGCTCGCCCGTCTCCGGGTCCACCTCCCAGGCGTCGATCTTCAGCAGGCCGCCTTCACGCTCCACCGACACCCGCATGTCGTGCCGGGCATAGAGGCCGGTGAGGGCATCGAGCTCCTTCTTGCCCCGCTT
>JBQCJS010000544.1:0-3236 GCA_051952485.1 Thermomicrobiales bacterium
CGTCCCGTACCCGCCGACACCGAGGCGGGGGCAGGGGAAAGGAAGCGTGCCGGGGCTGGCGACGCGGGCGGTCATGTCCAGCCGCCCATGCGCGTCCCTCCGGTCGTTCCCGCGTGCCATGTGCGGCCGGCCGGTCCCGACCCCATCCCCCCACATGACGTACCATCAAGCCAGCGTGCCGAGCGCTCGTCGAGCGCGTGGCAGGACGGCGGTCGCGTTCACCATCCCGCGCTCCCGCCTCCACCACATCGCACCACCCCGGCGCACATGCACGCCCTGTCCCCTTTTTCCCCTCGTGCGGATGGAACGACAAGGATCTTCGTGACCCAGAACGTCAAGGCTGGCCTCGCCATGCCACTCGTCGTCGGTGGCCCCTGGACGCGGCAGGCCCGCGACCGCGCCGTCGACAAGGAAGTCCGGGCCGCCTTCGAGCGCTATTTCACCAAGGCCATGAAGGTCCGCAACTGGGTGCCGAACGAACTGCCGATCAAGGAGATGCACGACTACGGGCACCTCCTGAGCGATGACACCGTCACTATCATCCAGGCCTATCTCGGCGTCGAGGACTTCGTCGGCGACTATGTCGAGGACGGCCTCAACATGCTCCACAACAACCGCGCCCGCCGCAACCTCCAGATTGCCTGGGGCATGGAAGAGGTCAAGCACGCCTGGTCCTGGGAACTGGTGCTCCTCCACTCCGGCCGCCGCACCGAGGAGGAACTGGAGGCGTATCGGGACGAGGTGCTCTCCCACAAGTGGACGATGCGCGAGAACCATCCCGGCCTCGATTCGCCCCTCGGCGTCATCTGCTACACGATGGTGCAGGAACGCGCGACCTACTTCAATTACGACCAGATGCGCCGTCGCATCCGCCGCGAATGCGGCCTTCCCGAGAAGATGACGCCCTTCGAACGGGCGCGCGGGATGCAGATCGGCGCCGCCGGCGCCTTCCAGATCGTCGGCCGCGACGAGATCGCGCACCACGGCATCTTCCTCGAACTCGTGCGCATCTACATGACGTACTTCCCGACCGAGACGCAGGAGATGCTGCTGCGCGTCTTCAACGGCTTCACGATGCCGGCGATCGATGTCATCCCGGATGGCGCGGACCTCGAGGCGGCGATGCGCCGCACGAAGCTGCACACCCCCCGCAACCAGATCACCGACGTCAACAACCCCGTGCTGAATGCCCTCGGCTACGAGAACAAGAAGGCGCTGGAACGCGCCGTGCAGCAGGCCAAGATGCTGCCCGGCAGCCTCGGCCCGGAGCACACGGTCCTCAGCGAGACCGGGCAATGGGTCCTCTCGATGAGCCAGGAGTCGGACCAGCCGGTCGGCTCCGACGAACCCTCCGCCGAAGACCTGGAGCGGCACCTGAACGCCCGGGAGATCGAGGCGCCCGTCGCGGAATAGCGGCCATGCAGGAGCATCCACGATGCCGAACGCCTCCATCGTCCCCAGCCTGCTCGTCCACGATGCCCCGGCCGCGGTCGCCTGGTACCAGGAGGCGTTCGGCGCGGCCGTCGCCTTCCGCATCGGCGAAGGCGCCGACATCTTCGCGATGCTCACCATCGGCGATGCCCGGTTCTTCGTCGCGGCCGAGGCGCCGGGCCTCGGCAACCCGAGCCCGCGCACCCTCGGTGGATCGTCCGTGCGCATCACCCTCCTGGCCGACGCCCCCGACCGCGTGCATGCCCGCGCGATCGCGGCAGGGGGCACGCTGGTCTCCCCCGTCCGCGACGAGGAAGCCGGGCCACGCATGGGCGTCCTCCGCGATCCGTTCGGCCACACCTGGCTGATCGGCGCCCCCTGGGACCCGCGCACCGGCGGCTGATCCCGCCTCAGTCGGCCGGCATCGCCCACGGCGAGGTGGATGTGGTGGATGTGGCGGTGGAATCCAGGCGCAGCCGTTCGATGTCGCGCATCGGCGGCTCCCCGAACTGCCGCTTGTACTCCCGGCTGAACTGGGACATGCTGCCGTACCCTACCTGCAACCCTGCCGTCGTCGCGTCGAACCCCTCCCGCATCATCAGGCGTCGGGCTTCCTGCAATCGCACCTGTTTCTGGAACTGGAGGGGGCTCATGGCGGTCACCTCCTTGAAGCGATGATGCAATGCGGAGACGCTCATGCCGAGGTCCTGCGCCAGCGCCTCCATCCGCAGCGGCTGGTCGTACTCGCGGCGCAGGCGGTCGATCGCGGCGACGATCCCCTGCGCGGCGGCCTGCCCCGCCATCATGTAGCGCAACCGCGCGCCCTGGTTCCCTGTCAGGAGCCGGTAGACGATCTCCCGCTCCACGAGCGAGGCAAGATACGGGTCTCCGGCGTCCGGATGCGCCAGCGCGAGATGCACCAGCCGGATGACCGCATCGCGCAATGCCGCATCCAGCTCGCTGACATCCATCGCGCGCACCGGCTCGCCAGCCCGCGCCTCCGGGGCGCCCGTCTCCAGCAACACGGAGGTCACCAGCGCCGCATCCAGTTCCATCCGGAGGCTCAGGTACGGGCGGTCCGGCGACGCCTCCACCACCTGGCTGGAGATGGGCAGGTCGACGCTGGCGATGAGGTAGTGGTCGGGGTCGTACCGGAAGCGCTCCGTCCCCAGATGCACGACCTTCGCGCCCTGGGCGATCACGCAGAAGGCCGGCTTCGGCAGGCTGGCCAGGGGTTGGTTCACCGACGAGAGGCGGTTGATCTGCACCCCCTCGCGCAGGCGGCGGCTGCCGTCACGCGGCATCGCCTCCAGGATCAGGCGAGCCAATGCCTCCTGCTGGCCCCGGGTTCCGTCCATGTCCGCCCTCCGCCTTTCCACGATCCATGCAGGATCGTGCAACGATTCTGGACCATCGTTGTACCAGCTCGGGGCGCGGATTCCTAGACTCGAACCAGGACATCTGCCCAGGGAGGCTCGCCCTCCCCATCCGAGGAGCCCCGACATGCACACCCGTGCCCTTGGCACCGGCCCCAACGCGCTCACCGTCTCCGCCATCGGCCTCGGCTGCATGAGCATGACCGGAGGCTACAGCGCGACACCCGATCGCACCGACATGATCGCCTTCATCCGCGACGCCGTGGACCGGGGCGTGACCTTCTTCGATACGGCCGAGGTCTATGGGCCGTTCGTCAACGAGGAACTCGTCGGCGAAGCGCTCGCCCCCGTTCGCGACCAGGTCGTGATCGCCACCAAGTTCGGGTTCGCCTTCGATGCGAACGGCCAGTCGGCCGGGGTCAGCAGCCG
>JBQCJS010000545.1:0-3076 GCA_051952485.1 Thermomicrobiales bacterium
GTCGCCGACCCCTGCATTGTCGCGGGGACATCGCGCAACGAGACCAGCGGGACCGGCGCCTCGCCTTGGCCGGACGACAGGACGATGCCGCCGAGATCGTTCCACACCGCCGGCCGTTCCGCCTTCAACTGGCGGCTCAGTGACGGCGACTCCTTCGACCGCGCCACCACGACCGGGGTCGCCTTCGTGGCGGTAGCGGCATCGACCAGCGAGTAATCGTCGCCGTTGATCACGAGGATGCCGGCCGGGTGGGCCGCGTCAGCCACGCGGGTGGCGGCGTTCGTGGCATTGCGGAGGGTGACCGGATTCCAGCCATCACCTTGGCCACCGGTGAGGTTGGTCAGGGCCAGCACCGGATAGGACATCGATGGCAATCCGACCGCATGGATCGTCGACCAGTGCAGTTCCTGGATCGCGACATCGATCGTGCCTTCCGCCAGGCGGGAGAGCGCGAGCGACCAGCCCGAGAGTTCCCCGCGCTGCCGCCGGCCCCGGATCTCCACCCCGAGGTCGGTCCAGGTCGCCGTGCGCAGGCCCGCCTCCGTGAGGATCGCGTCGAGCATCCGCACGACGGTGGTCTTGCCACCTGTCCCGGCGATGCCGATCACCGGCAACATGCCCGCCATCATCGTGTCGCGCTGCCAGCGGTGGACTGCCCGTTCGATCGGCGCGAGCGCGAGGTCCTCGTGAATGCTGGTGATGGCCATCACGGGACCTCGCTTTCGACGCGTCCCGCGATCGTCGCGCGCAAGGCCGGCATCGCGGCGCGCATGGCGTGGCCCCGGTGACTGATCGCATTCTTCTCGTCGGCGGAGATCTCCGCCATCGTTCGCCCGTCGGGCAGGAGGAAGATGCAGTCGTAGCCGAATCCGCCGTCGCCACGTTCCTCGCGACCGATCGCGCCATCGCAGGTGCCCGCGAAGAGCAACGTCTCGGCGCCGGGCCTCGCGATCGCCACGAAGGAGACGAAGCGCGCGCCCCGGTCTGCGTCCGGCGTTCCTTCGAGGGCCGCCAGGAGCTTCTGCCGGTTGGCGGCGTCCGTGGCGCCTTCGCCCGCATACCGGGCGGTACGCACACCCGGCAACCCGTCGAGGGCGTCCACTTCCAGCCCGGAGTCGTCGGCCAGCGCAACGAGGCCGGTCGCCGCGGTGACGAACTCCGCCTTGACGCGGGCGTTCTCGGCGAAGGTTTCGCCGGTCTCCTCGGGCAGTACCAGATGATAGGGAGTGAGGTCCTGGACGTCGGCGATATCGCCGACGAGGGAGCGAAGTTCGCGGAGCTTGCCCTGGTTCTCCGAGGCAAGCACGATCGTGGGACGGGCGTCCCCCGGAGTCCGCGGTGATTCCGCGGCTGACGGCGTTGTCATTCCAGGTGAACCCTTTCAGAGATCTGGCTATGGTCGAAGAGACGCAACGCATTGTCGGTCGTCATGGATGCAACTGTTGCGTCTGACGTTGCACGAAGTGTACCGAGGAACTCGGAAATGCGTCGAACGCTGGCGGGTGTATTCCGCCTTCCGCGCATGCGTGCCGGAATCAGGTAGGGCGAATCGGTCTCCAGCACGATGCGGTCGAGGGGGATGCGGGCGAGTTGCTCCCGCAGACCCTCGGACTTCGCCTTGGTCGCGAGACCGCCCACCCCGACGTATGCCCCGCGTTCGAGGATGAAGTCCGTCAGGTCGGGGCCACCGTCGAAGCTGTGAAAGAGCAATGGCTGTGGCGCCCTCGCCCGCAGCACGGCGAGGACTTCCGGCTCGGCCTCCCGCATGTGGATGACTGCTGGCAGCCCGAGTTCCATCGCGAGGTCCAGCTGGGCCGTGAACGCGGCCACCTGCTGGTCCAGCGGCGGATTCTCCGCCCAGAACAGGTCGATCCCGATCTCGCCAATCGCCACGGCGTCATGCGCGGCGATCAGGTGGCGAAGTTCGGACCCGGTTTCGGGCGACCACTGGTCCGCGCTGGAGGGATGCACCCCCAGCATCAGGAACATGCCGGGGGTGCGCTCCACGAGGTCGATCGACGACTGCCAGCGAGCGGGCTCGAAGCCGACCTGAATCCATGCGCGGACACCCAGCGCACGACTCTCGGCGAGCACCGCATCGAGGTCATCGGCGAAGATGGGATCGTCCAAATGGCAATGGGTGTCGATCAGGAAGCGATCGGCCCCTGCTCCCACGCCCGCCGCATCGCCGGCACCGTCATGCTCCTGCACCACCCCGCCCGGTCCTGTCTCCGCCATGCCCTCATCTCACCGTCACACTCTTCGCCAGGTTGCGCGGCCGGTCGGGATTCACCCCCCGCGCCAGCGCCGCCCGATAGGCAAGGAGCTGGGCGAGCGCGATCTGCGCCAGCGGCTCCGCGTCGCCGCAATCGGGCAGCTCCAGTGTCTCACGGTACGCCGGCGACGCCGAGACATCCCGCGTCCCGCCGATGCCGATCGTATGCGCACCCCGCGCGCGCAACTCCTGCGCCGTGTTCGCGAGTTGTGCGGCGGAGCCAGTTCCATTGCCGAAGATGAGGCATGGCGTACCATCCTCGATCAGCGCGATCGAGCCGTGCTTCAGCTCGCCCGCCGCCAGCGCCTCGGCGTGGATGTAGCTGCTCTCCTTGAGCTTCAGCGCCGCCTCCTGCGCAACGGCGTAGCCGACGCCCCGGCCGATCAGGAAGACGTGCTGGTGTTCGGCCAGCCGTCCGGCGAGGCCCTCGATCCGCGCCCGCATCGCCGGACCGTCGAGGATCGCCGTGATGGCCGTCACTGCCCGCCTCACGTCGCGCTCGGTCACCGCGCTTCGATCCGCCAGCTCGCCAGCCGCCAGCAGCAGCCGCGTCAGCTTCGCCATGAACGACTTCGTCGCCAGCACGCTCTGCTCGACCCCGGCGTGCAGGGGGTAGGTTCGCTCCACCGTCCGCGCCACCGTCGAATAGGGCACATTCACGATCGCATGCACGCGCGCGCCGGATGCCTGCGCGAGCGCGACGGCGTCGATCACATCGGCTGTCTCACCGCTCTGCGTGAGCGCGATCACCAGCGTCTGCGGACCCAGCAGCGGCACGCACTCGGCGAACTCCGAGGACGG
>JBQCJS010000546.1:0-5385 GCA_051952485.1 Thermomicrobiales bacterium
CACGCCGTTCACGAACTTGCCCGAACTCGGACCGCCGTAGTGCTTGGCGATCTCGACCGCCTCGTTGATCGAGACCCGGACCGGCACCTCGTCGGTCGCCATCTCCCAGTTCGCGATTCGCATCAGATGGCGGTCGATCGAAGCGAGTTGCTCGACCGGGAAGGTCGGGGCGGCCGCCCCGATCCGGGCGTCGATCTCGTCCTGCATCGCCCGGATGCCGGTGGTGAGCTTGATCGCGTATTCCCCGGTGACATTCGGCACCGGCTCGTCGGGATCGGTGCGCATCCGTTCGAGGATGTCGTCCAGATCGTGCTGGGCCACATCCTGCTCGAAAAGCATCTGCATCGCCAGGACCCGCCCGTGATGGCGACGGGAGAGATAGCGCGCCTGCCGGGCGGCCGCCTCCTCCTGGTTGGCGGCCCGCTTGCCACTGCCCTTCTTTGGGCGACGCTTGCGGGATGCCTTCGCTGCGGCCGGCGTCTCGTTGGCGGCGAGGGGCGATGCGGGGGTGTCACCGGGCTCGCCGGGGTGGGTGGGCGATGGCTGGGGCTCGGGTTGAGGTCGGTCGGTATGGTCGGACATGATGGGATGCAACGCCTTCCGGATGGGTGCGAGGAGGGAATGAGTCGTGGGTTGGGTCGGGCCCGCCGGGGCCTACATGGTGGTCGGGAGCGGGTACAACTCGTCCTCGGCCTCGTCGGCGGTGATATCGTCGCGCAGCTTCTCGCCAACGCGATCGAGGAATTCGCCGACGAACCCCGTATGGACATGCCCGGCCTTGAAATCCGGATCGGCCACGATCTCCCGATGGAACGGGATCGTGTGCGTGACGCCGGTGATGACGGTCTCGCGCAGGGCGCGTTCCATCCGGGTCACGGCTTCCTCGCGCGTGGGGGCCCACACGATCACCTTGCCGAGCAGGGAATCGTAGTTGGGCGGAACGGCATAGCCACTGAAGAGATGCGAGTCCATACGCGTGCCGGGGCCGCTGGGCGCGACATAGGTCTGGATCGTGCCGACCGACGGCGCGAAGTCCTTGGCGGCATTCTCCGCCGTGATCCGGCATTCGATGGAATGGCCGACCGGCTCCAGCTGCTCCTTCGGGATGGTCAGGCGCTCGCCCGCCGCGATCCGGATCTGCCACGCCACGAGGTCCAGGCGAGTCACCTCCTCCGTCACCGGATGCTCGACCTGGATGCGGGTGTTCATCTCCATGAAGTAGAACCGGCCATCCGCATCGAGCAGGAACTCGAGGGTGCCGGCGCTGGTGTATCCGGCGTTCTTCGCGCCCTTCTGGGCGGTCTTCAGGAGGTTGTCGCGCACGCGCCGGTTCAGGTTCGGGGCGGGAGCTTCCTCCACCACCTTCTGGTGGCGGCGCTGGAGGGAGCAGTCCCGCTCGCCGACCGCGACCACGTTGCCGTAGTTGTCCCCGAGCACCTGCACCTCGACGTGGCGGGGCCGCTCGACGTATCGCTCGATGTAGACCTCGCCATTCCCGAAAGCGGATTCGGCCTCCGCGACGGCCATGGAGTAGCCGCGCACGAGCTCTGCCTCGTTCTGGGCGACCCGCATGCCGCGTCCGCCGCCACCGGCGACCGCCTTGATGATGACGGGATACCCGATCTTGCTGGCGGCTTCCCGCGCGGCCTGGATGGTGGGCACGGTGCCGTCGGTGCCAGGGAGCAGGGGGACGCCGGCGGCCTTCATCACCTTTCGGGCCTCGGCCTTGTTGCCCATCCGCTGGATGACATCGGGGCGCGGGCCGATGAAGGTGATGCCCACCCGCTCGCAGATCTCGGCGAGGTCGGCATTCTCGGCCAGGAAGCCGTAGCCGGGGTGGATGGCGTCGCAGCCGGTGATGAGGGCGGCGCTGATGACGGCGGGGATGTTGTTGTAGGAGCGCGCGGCCTGGGCGGGTCCGATGCAGACGGCCTCGTCCGCGAGGCGCACGGGCAGCGAATCGCGGTCGACATCGCTGTAGGCGACCACGGCGGGGACGCCGAGATCGCGGCAGGCGCGCAGGATGCGCAGCGCGATCTCTCCGCGATTGGCGATCAGGATTTTCTGGAACACCGATGTGCCTCCGGAACGGCGGGGGAATCGGCTAGGATTCCGCCCGCGCCGACGATGCTGGATCTCTTGTGGGAAAGTGTACCCGGATGTGCTCCCGGTCGGACCCGGCGTGACGGGCAGTCTGGATTACGAGGCCATGAAGAGGCCGCCGTCCACCGTCAGGACGTGGCCGGTGATGAAGGCGGCGTCGGGAGAGACGAGGAAGGAGACCGCGCCCGCGATGTCCTCCGGCGTGCCGAAGCGTCCCAGCGGCGTGCTCTTGAGCAGGAAGTCCTTGTTCTCGTCGGGCAGGACCTCGGTGAGGCGGGTGTCGATGAAGCCGGGTGCGACCGCGTTCACCGTGATCCCGCGCGACCCCACCTCCTTCGCCAGCGTCTTCGTGAGACCGACGAGCCCGGCCTTCGCGGCGGCGTAGTTCGCCTGCCCGGCGTTGCCGACGAGGCCGACGACCGAGGTGAGGTTCACGATCCGGCCGGACCGCTGGCGCAGCATCGGCCGGATCGCCGCCTTGCTGGTCAGGAACGCGCCCTTCAGGTTCGTATCGATCACGTCGTCCCAGTCGGACTCGCTCATGCGCATGATCAGGCCGTCGCGGGTGATGCCCGCGTTGTTGATCAGGGCGTCGATGCGTCCGAGCTTCTGGACGGCGGTCTCGATGGTCAGGCCCGCGCCATCGCCGGTCGCGATGTCGGCGGCGAGGATCTCCACCGTGCGGTCGCCGGCGGCGGCCTGGAGTTCGGCGGCGGCGGACTCGGCCGCGGCGGCATCGCCACGATAGGTGGCGAGGACATCGAAGCCGTCGGCGAGCAGGCGGTGGGCGATGGCGAGGCCGATGCCGCGCGTGCCCCCGGTGACGACGGCGACCTTCTTCGTGGTGGTCGCGGACGGGATTGTGGTTGTCGATTCGGACATGCGATCGCTCCCTTGCGATGGATGGACGGCGCTAGACGGATGCGTTGGCTGTGGCGGTGGTGGCGGCGACCGGTTCGGCGGCGTCAGTTGTGGTCGATGGCGGCTCGACCCCGGCGACACCCCAGCGGACGACCCCGGCGGCCCAGGCGAGACCGGCGCCGAACGCGACGAGGACGACGTTATCGCCTTCCTTCAGCGCGCCAGCATCCGCGGCCTCGGCGAGTGCGATGGGAACGGAGGCGGCGGAGGTGTTGCCGAAGCGATCGACATTCACCCATACCTTCTCGCGTGGCAGGTCGAGGCGGCGGGCGGCGGCGTCGATGATGCGGGCGTTCGCCTGGTGCGGGATCAGCATGGCGATGTCGTCGAAGGAGAGGCCGACCTTCTGGACGGCCTCGACGGCGGAATCGCCCATCGCCTGCACGGCGAACTTGAAGACCTCGCGCCCGTTCATCTTCATGTACGGGCTCTCCTCCGCGAAGATCGCCGCCGATTCCGGCACGAGCTTGGCGGAATTGGCGACGTACTTCGTGCGACCCGGCACGTAGAGGTGCTTGTGTCCGTTGCCGTCCGCGCCGAGCACGGTGGAGAGCAGGCCGCGCGATGCCTCAGTCGCCTCCAGCAGCACCGCGCCCGCGCCATCCCCGAAGAGGATGCAGGTGCCGCGATCCTGGTAATCGACGTAGCGGGTGAGCGTGTCGACGCCGATCACTAGGACGCGCCGGTAGACGCCCCCGGTGACGAACTGGGTGGCGACGGAGAGCGCGGTGACGAACCCCGCGCAGGCCGCGCCGACATCGAAGGCCGCGCCGCCCGCACCCAGCTCGGCCTGGATCAGGCAGGCCTGCGAGACGAGGAAATCGTCCGGCGTGGCGGTGGCGACGACGATGAGATCGACGTCGTCCGCCGACCGGCCCGCCTTCGCCAATGCCTGACGCGCCGCGCCCGCACCGAGCGAAGTGGTGCTCTCGCCGCCGCTCACGATGTGGCGTTCGCGGATGCCGGTGCGCGAGACGATCCACTCGTCGGAGGTCTCGACCATCTGCTCGAGATCCTGGTTGGTGAGGATGCGTTCCGGGACGGCAGTTCCCCATCCCGTAATGGCGGCGTAGGGCATCGTGGGTCCTGTTCCGTAATCGTGGCGGACGCCTCGGGAGCGCCCGGGTGATGATGGCGTCTTGCCAGCGGAGCGGTGGTGCGACCTTCCGCATCCGCGCGGTCGGCATCCCCGCGGCCAGATCGGCGGGATGCCGGAATCGCGGTGCTGGCGCATCGGTATGCGGTCATTATGGGCGAGACACGGAAAACGGGCGAGGAGGCAGGATATGCCACCTCACCCGGTGTCCAGAGGCATGTGGTGTGGGGCGAGCAATGCCGACCCCGGTCCGCCGGTTACGCCTGGGGGCGCCGGCGAGCCTCGATCTCGATCACCTGGCGGCCGCGATAGGTGCCGCACGTCGGGCAGACGTGATGCGACCGGCGCTTGGCGCCACAGTTCGGGCAGTCCACGAGCTGGGGGGCGACGAGGAAGTGATGGCGGCGGCGGTTGCCCTGCCGCGCGCGGCTGATCCGTTGCTTGGGAAGTGCACCCATGACGATTGCTCCTTGTCCGGGGGAGTCGCATGGTGCGGCTCCCGGTGGTTGTGGTTGTGGTCCGTTCCCCAACGCCGGCGTCAGGCGCTGGCGTCGGGTTCCATATCCTCGAGTAGCCTGGCGAGATCCGCGAAGCTGCCGGATGCGGGAGCGTTCTCGTCCGACGAGGTCATCGCCGGGCCGGGACACGTATCGCCGCATGTCGGGCGCATGGGCAGCGCCAGGAGTATCCACTGCCGAAGCGACTCGCCGAAGTCCAGCTGGTGATTCTCGTCGATGGAGAATCGCAGGTCCTCGTCGTCATCGTCCTCGACCCCCGTACTCGTCTTCGGGGTCAACTCGGCTCCGCTGCGCACATCGACCGTCTGGAAGAACTGTTCGGTGAAATCCTCATCGAACGGCTGATCGTACGGTTCAAGACAGCGGACACATTCGAGCTGAACGTGACCAGTGGCATGCGCCGAGACGAGGATCTGATCCTGCAAGCGGGTCAGGTGGCCCTGCATCTCGACATTTCGGGCGACCAGCTCGTCATCCAGCGGAAATTCCGGAATCGTGAGCTCGACATCCCGCGTACTTCCGACCGGCTCCATCAACAGCGAAGCGACGTTGAGCCGGGTGTCATCCTGCAGGTCGACGATGCGACCTTCGTCGTGTGTCATGGCGTTGCTCGTACCGTCCCGTTCGTGCCGCGCCGACGGTTGCAGATCGCCGCCGGGATGGCGTGCACGAAAACGCCGGGGGTAACACCCGGCGTAACCGTGACAGTATACGGCACGCTGCCTGGTCGTTCAAATGGGAGGAGAG
>JBQCJS010000547.1:0-4051 GCA_051952485.1 Thermomicrobiales bacterium
CTCGTCCCACGCCGACGCCGGATGCCGGTAGCGAGCCCCCGCCACCGGGATCGGGTGCCAGCCATCGACCCGCATCGACCACGAGAGGTCCGCATCGTACCCGACCGCGATCCGGCCCTTCCCCGACAGCCGGAAGCGTTCCGCGGCGTTGGTCGCCACCAGCGCCGCGATCCGGGAGGGTGCCATTCCGTGCCGGTCCCCCTCGCTGAGCACGACGGGAAGGGAGTGCTGGCATCCGAAGATCCCTCCCCAGATGGCGAAGAAATCGTCACCGTCCTTCAGCTCCGGTGGCGCGGGCGAGTGATCGGAGGCGATCATGTCGACCTCCCCAGCCAGCAGCGCCGACCATAGGTCGTCCCGCGTCCGCGCGTCGCGGATCGGGGGCGCGCACGTCGCCAGCGCCCCGATCCCCTCCACATCCACCGCCGGAAAGACGAGGTAGTGCGGGCACGTCTCGCAGGTGACATCGACCCCGCGTTCACGCGCGGCGGCCACCAGCGCGACTCCGCGCCCGGTGCTGACGTGGACCACGTGCAGGCGGCATCCCGTCTCCTCCGCGAAGGCGATTGCCCGCCCGATCGCCTCCACCTCGGCCACGACCGGGCGGCTCTGGTGATAGTCGAGCCACAGGAGACGCCCCGCGCGGCGGGCCCGGGCGGCCCGTTCCCGGGTCAGCGTCTCGTTCTCGGCATGGACGGCCCCCGGGAGGTCGAGCCCGGCGGCGATCTCCATCCCACGCAGCAGGGTGTCGTCGTCGGCGTACGGGAAGTCGTCCGTCCCGGCCGAGGACATGAACGCCTTGAACCCGATCACCCCCTGCCGCGCCAGGGCTTCCAGATCCCCGAGGTTCGCCGGCGTCAAGCCGCCCCACAGCGCGAAATCGACGCGGGACGAGGCTTCCGCGCATCGGCGCTTCTCCGCGAACGATGCCACGTCCAGCGTGGGCGGGTGCGCGTTCAGCGGCATGTCGAAGCAGGCCGTGCCGCCGCCCGCCGCCAGCGCGGCGCTGCCGGTCTGCCACCCTTCCCAATCGCCACGTCCGGGTTCGTTGAAATGCACGTGCGGATCGATCAGGCCGGGCAGCACGAGCGAGCCGTTCGGCAGCACGATCTCATCTCGCGCCTCGCCCTCCAGCTCGGGGCCGATCGCCGCGAAGACGCCGTCCTCGATGGCGATGTCGGCAGCGGTCGCCTCCCACTCGGTGACGACCGTTCCGTTCCGCACGATCAGGTCGTATCGGGGCACCGGCGTTCCTCCTCGGGTAGTCGTGGCGACAGGCAGATGGCCGTCCCTGGGGGTGGAGTGTACGGGATCGGGTCGAACGCTCCCTGCCCGCAGTTCCGCTACTCGCGAGACTCCGAAGCGAATTGCGCCGGGGTCAGGCCGGATCGGCCGTCCGGGGCTGGCGCGTCATCGACCGGAATCGGACCGTTCCCCAGGCCCGGTCGTCGCCCGGCGGGGCAAACGGCACGAGCTCGATCGTGAGGTCCCGGTGTGGCTCGAAGCCGTGCCGGGCGAAGGCGCGGGACCCCGCCTCGGAGGCATGGACCCAGCAAACGAGTCCCCGCGCATCGGCGCGCTCCGTTCCCCACCGGATCAGCCGGCTCCCCACGCCCCGGGACTGGTGGGCAGGATCGACGGCGATCGCGACCAGCACCTCGACCGGCCCGTAGCGCGCCAGCACATCGCGCTGGCATTGCCGGATGTCATCCCCGGTCAAACGCTGGAGCGCCTCGATCGGACTCGTGCTCACGGCGGGCACTGGTGCATCATCGGGGACAGGATCGCCTTCGGGCTCCGGTGCGACTTCGGCCCAGCACGCCCAGCCCAGGACAACCAGCGACGCCGCGTCCTCGACCACGAGCAGGTGAGGGGCCGGGGACGCCAGCCACGACCGCATCGCCGCGTCCATCCCCTGCCGCATCGCGTCCGCGCCTCGCCAGGCGATCTGCAACCGGGTGTGCGGATCGTCGGCGAAGGCACGGGTGAAGATGTCCAGCATCGCCGGCACGTCGCCTGCCGTCGCCGGCCTGATCCTCGGCGCGCCTGTGGTCATGCCGCCTCCGTCCTGCACTCGGTGGATCGTCTCGCCTGACCTGGCATCTGCTCGCCTGGTCGGACCGCCAGGAGGATGTGGGACACCCTGGGCGAGACAGTCCACTCAGTCTTCGAGCTGGAAGCTCGTGGCGACCGCCACGGCGATGCCGTTGATGAACCGGTCCAGCACACGGATCGCGACCGCGACATCCCCGACTTCGATCGACTCCGCCGGGTTGTGGCTGATCCCGTCCTTGCAGCGCACGAAGAGCATCGACACCGGCGTGATCGTCGAGAGCGGGACGGCATCGTGCCCCGCGCCACTCGGCAACTGCAGCGGCTCCAGCCCCTCATCCGCAATCGCGTCGACCAGGCGGCTCATCAGGTCGAGATCGCATTCGACAGTGGGATAGCCCTGCACGTCGATCCACTCGGCCTCAACCCGCCGCCGTGCCGCGAGTTCGGCCAGAACATCGCGCATCCGCCCGACGGCCGCTTCCCGGATCGCCGGGTTCTGGTGCCGCACATCGAGCGTCAGCTCCACCCGGCCGGGAATGACGTTGCTCGCACCCGGCAGCACGGAAACCTGTCCGACGGTGCCCACCAGCTGCTCCACCTCGTTGGCGATCCGCTCCACGGCAAGTACGAACTCGGACGCGGCGGCGAGGGCATCCCGCCGCAGGGGCATCGGCACGGTGCCAGCGTGCCCCGCCATCCCGGTGAATACGATGCTCGCCCGGTTCGCCCCCGCGATGCCCGTCACCACACCGACCGGGAGATCCTGCCGCTCCAGTACCGGTCCCTGCTCGATATGGACCTCCACGAAGCCGAGCAGGTCGCCCGGATCGCGCCTCCCCTCGTCCAGCCGATCCGGGTCGAGGCCGAACGCCCGCATCGCATCGGCCAGCGTGGTGCCGTCTGGATCGGTATAGGCGAGCGATTCCGGCGCCAGCGTCCCGGCGACGGTCCCCGAACCGAGGTAGGACGTGTGGAAACGCACCCCCTCCTCGTCCGCGAACCCGATCACCTCGATGGCGAAGGGCAACCGACGGCCCTCCGCGTGGAGCCGTTGCACGAAGGCGATGCCGGTCAGCACGCCGAGCGGCCCGTCGTAGCGACCGGCGTTGCGGACCGAATCGAGATGGCCGCCGATCAGGAAGGTGCGGGGTCGTGCGATCGCCGGATCGGCCTCGTAGCGCCCGATCAGGTTGCCTACAACGTCCGTGCGGGTTGTCATGCCCGCCTCCGCCATCCAGCCGCCTACCAGCGCCGTCGCCTCGCGCAGCGCCCCGGAGGAGTAGGTCCGGGTGAGTTCTCCGGGCGTCTCGGTGCATCGCGCGAGCTCGTCGCAACGGGCCATCAGCAGCGCGGCACGGACATCGGCGGCGATCGGGGAAGGTGCGGACATGGGATCTCCGGAGCGGGGTTCCGTCATCTCAGGCGACTTCGCGGTCGAGGTATGGGTAGGCCGGCAGCGTCAGGAACGAGATGAACTCGTCGTTGAGCACCAGGAGGTCGAGGATCTCCGCCGCCTCCGCGAACCGGCTCCCGCGCTGCGCCGTGAGCGTGCCCAGCTCCTCCTCGCGGATGGTGACGTACCGCTCCCGCGTGATCGGCTCGCCGTCGTCCGTGGCGGCGTTATGACGAATCCACTGCCAGATCTGGGCACGGGAGATCTCCGCTGTCGCCGCGTCCTCCATCAGGTTGTTGATCGCCGCCGCGCCGACGCCGTTCAGCCACGAGTCGATGTACTGCAAGGCGACGCTCACGTTCAGCCGCAGCCCGGCCTCCGTGATCTTCCCTCCCGGCACGTCGAAGGTCGTCATCGCTGCCGCATCCGGCACGACATCCTCGCGCAGCTTCTCCTTCTGGTGCGGGCGGTCGCCCAGGACCTTGCCGAACTCCTCGACCGCGATCGGGATCAGCCCTGGATGCGCCAGCCAGGAGCCATCGAAACCGTCGTTCGCCTCGCGCTCCTTGTCCTTGTGGACGTTTGCCATGGCGATCTCGTTCG
>JBQCJS010000548.1:0-2892 GCA_051952485.1 Thermomicrobiales bacterium
AGAGGTTAGGGGTTCGAGTCCCTTCGAGGGTACCCAAAAAAGCCTGTAACGGCGCGGAAACTGGCCACCCAAGCGGTGGCCTTTCTGCTTCCCGCGCTTCAATGCTTCCATTCTGCTTCCCTAGCCATGCGCGACGCTTCCCAGTCGGCCCACCGGATCGCGTATGATCCCGCCATCGGGACGGCATACATCTATAGGAGGGTGCGCGGTGTGGGGGTTAGATGCCGGTGATTTGGCAGCGGGGGCAATAGGTCTGCTTGGAGTGGTCATTGGGGGATGGGGCCTCAAGAGAGCGAGCGAAGCCAACGCCATCGCCTCAGACTCCCGCGATGCCTCTTGGCAAGCCACGGCCAAAGCGGATGTGGCGAATCGAATCGCGTTGGAGGCAAATGGGCTTTCCAAAGAAGTCAATGCCACCGCGAAAGAGTCCGTGGCTGTAGCCCAACGATCAGCCGATGCTTCCGACCGCTCGGCCATCGCGGCGGAACAATCTGCGCAATGGGCCCAAGAGTCTGCAAAGCTCCAAAAACAGGGTCTCCAACTCCAGGCCAATCAACAGTATTGGGAAGGTCGGGCCAAGCTCTCAGTGCGACCGGGCCCCAGAGATGCCACGGGCAGAATAACCTTCCTGGTAGAAAACCATGGGAAGGGGCAGGCATTCGACCTCTCCGCGACGTTCCGAGTCAGGGACAGCACCTTTGGTCCATTCGATCGTCCGAGCCTAGAGGTTGGGAAGACATGGACCATTGAAGGCTCCTGGGGGAATCTCTTTGGACCCACCGACTCAATGCCAGATGAGCCAGAGGACCAGAGGCCAAGACTAGCAACGCTTGCCACGCTGAAAGTGAACTTCCGGGATGGCAATGGAACATTCCAACGCTGGTTCACCGTAATGGTCGGCCCTGGGAGGCGATTTGCTGACATGAACGTAGAGCTTCAAGAAGAAGACCTACGGAAGTTCGGCATCTAGGGGAGGCATCTTGGACGCTTCTGATTGGATTGCGTTGGTTGCCGTCGCCATCGCTTTGGGTTCGGCGCTCTTCGCTTGGGGATCATGGCGTGAGGCGAAGCGGTCAGCAGATGCCTCGGTGCGGTCTGCAAAGGCGGCAGAAGAGGCGAACGTGATTCAACGCCAGGGGCAGGGATTCGATCTAGAGCGCCAGCGGCAAGCCTTGAGCGCGAAAATCCATGTGGAGCTTGCCAGCCGCTATCAGAGCGACTTTGACGCTGGGCTCGCACTGACCATTGAGAATCGCGGCCACCATGCGGCCTCAAATACCACCCTGGTGGTGATGGCCGGAAATCAACGTTCCACCATGAATGGCGTCCGCGTGCTCCAGCCATTTGGGGAGCCCTATACACCGTCCATGCCGCTGACCTGGGTCCATCCAGGCGTAGACCTCCAGGGGCAGGGAGGGGGACGTCCCTTGCCGATCCTCCCGAAGCAGACGTTGCAAGTCGAGGTTCATTACACGGATGGCAATGGTCCTATGGTCTACCAGCGGGAGATGATCTGGGAGGAAGGCCCGCTAATGAGCCGACACGTCCATTGGGGTGAGCCAGTGGTGAGGCAAGAATCAGAGCTGTAGCCAATCGTCCCCATACGCTTCTCGGAAAGCCAGTGACGCCTGGCTCCCCATCCCCAAGGGCACTCCAGAGCGCCCCGGCCTTATCGGCTTTGGTGAGCGATGAGAGCGGCGCACCCAGGGCAGATTCCGCCTCCAGAATGGCCGCTCTCAATTCATCTGTGAGTTCATGCTCTACCATGGCCTCCGGCCCCTCGGCCATGGCTCCCACGGCCCGCTCCAGGTGGGAGAGCCGGGCGTCATGCCTGACCATGGCCACGCTCCAAAAGCCCCTCAAGGCGGTCCAGGCGCTCGGTGACGTTCGTCAGTTCGTAGCTCCGATGGATCGCATCAATGGTCCGCGACGCGGCCCCCACCCTGGCCATGGCGGGGGCGGTGGGATCACGCATCACCTTTTCCAGGGTCTTGAAGGCCAGCGTACCCAGGCGGACGGCTTCGATGTTCAGGAGCGCGAATCGCTCCCGGAAGGCATCGGCCAGTCCAGCGCGGAAGGCGGGCTGGTGGAGCCATTCATATATGGTCGAGGGAGCCACCCCAGCGGCACGCGCGGCTCTCGTGATGCTCTTGGCGGTCAGGAGCTTTCCGATAGTGGCCATTTGGGAGGGGGAAAGCCCTCCCAGTGGATCAATGGCGCGGATTTCGGAGGGCTGGGTGGTTTCGCTCACGGCGTCCCCTCCCCTCCGCCATCCGCGTTCGGAACCACGATCCTCCGGCCCCGTGGCGTCCGGAGCTCATGGCGGAGCTGGGCCGTGAAATCGACGGCTTCCCCGCCCTCAGCGCTCTCGCCATTGCCCCGATGGCGTGGCACACCCGCTCCCAGGGCGTGCGCCTCATCCGTGATAGCCAAGTCCGTGGCGGCCTCCACCTGGCCATTCATTGGGGAACGGGGATCGGGTGTCGGGAAGCACCGGGAATGGGTGGGAGAGAATCCGATAGAGCCTCGGAACAAGAGGCTAAGGGTTCGAGTCCCTTCGAGGGTACCATCAGAAAAGCCGATAACGGCGCGGGTTTCGAGCGGCACCTGTCCTTCCGGCGGGGCCGCTTTTCGCTGGTTTGCGGTCACGTTGACAGCCAAGTCAGATCGCCGGCGAATCAGGCGAGAGCATCCAGTCCAGCCCGCGGGCGAGGGAGGATCTGCATACGGCTCCGCGAGCGGGGGCGCTCACTGCGCCGGCGCTCCATGGCCGTGTCGCCATCAGCTCACCCGGGGCATCGGCATCGCGGCCGCTTTAGCAGCCGTTTAAAAGGGCGTATTATATCCTTTGGACCCATATACTCAACTCGCGGGAACTCTTCAGGGAGCGAT
>JBQCJS010000549.1:0-6362 GCA_051952485.1 Thermomicrobiales bacterium
GATCAGGCGAGCACGCGTCCGGTCCGTCACCTGCTGGAGCAGGGACCGCAGGTTCGCTTCGTAGGCTTCAATCGAGACCGCCCCGGTGCCCTTGCTGTCGAACGTGCGCCAGACGTCGTTGATGCCGATCATCACGGAGAGCCAGTCCGGCTGCTCGGCGATGGCGTCCTCCTCCCAGCGGGCGAGGAGGTGCTCGGTGGTGTTGCCCCCGATGCCCCGGTTCACCCACGTCAGGCCGAGTTCGGGGTACCGCGCATCGACGAAGGCGCGAACCAGGCTCATGTAGCCATTGCCATAGGGCGCGTTCGCATCCCGCCGCCCGCAATCGGTGATGCTGTCACCGATGAAGAGGATCTTCTGCCCACGCTCGAAACGCATCGTCGTCCCTCCCGGACCGCTCCTGGTGAAGGATGCCAGCCGCACCCATCCGCCCGCCGATCAGACCCATGCTGGGCGCCATCCTAGCAGTCCGCGCCCTCCCTGAGAACCTGCCAGCGGCGCTCCCAGCCCGCTCCGGGCAACTACCCAGGTTCGCCCGCCGGCCCTGCGGACAGGGCCACCGGACTTGCCGCCCCTCGCCGCGATACCCTATCCTGCCAGCCAACGAGCGTGGCCTCATGCCCGATTGGGCGCTATCCCGGCGATGGCTGGATCGCCCGGAGGTCCTGCGTCGCGCTGGTGCGTTCTCGCGTCCCGGTAGGGACGACCGCCCATGCGACCCCACGTTGACGCAGCGGCTCCCCGGAGCACCCGCCGCCGTGCGGACCATACGCCTTGCTGCCGACGATCGTCCTGGAGCCGACATGATCCGTTCACGGTGCCGACATTGCCCATCCTGATTCCTCCGCACCGCGCGATGCCGGCCACATTGTCCACACCGGTCTCGGTCAACCGGTGCGCCCCTTCTCGCCGGTCGCATTCCGGTGCGATCGGCACCCGGTACGCCCGCGTGAACGGGAAGGTGGCGCGGCATGGCGAGTAGCGGGAGCGGCGGGGGCAGCTTCAATTCGGGTGGCTCCCGCTGGAGCAGCGAACGCCAGCGCCAGGAGCGGGAGCGGCAGCGCGAGGCCCAGAAGGAGCTGATGCGCAAGGCCCGGCTCGAGCGCGAAGCCAAGGCGAAGGAGGACGAGGAAGCGCGTCTCGCCGCCGAACGTGCCGCCCGCACGCCCACCCCCACCCCCCCCGTCACCACGACTCCACCCCCGATCACCACCTCCCGCCCCGCGACGATGGCATCCCCCGTGGCCCCCGAGACGACCGGGTCCGCGGGAACCAGCGGCGTGGGCCGGAAGTGGCGGTCGTCCGTCGAGACCGATGCCACCGGCGGCGGCCTCCCGGATATCCCGGAGATCTCCGGCGGTGGACGCGGAGGCGGCAATCGCTCCGGCGGGATCAGCGGTCGCATCATCCTCTTCGCCGGCGGCCTCTTCGTGCTGATGGCGATCGTGGCTTTCCTGCCATTCGGACCGTTCGGCGGAGGTGGATCGCCCACCACCCCGACCCCGACCGATGTCGTGCCGGTCCTCGGCCCATCCACGCCGTCGGCCACCGACCAGGCGGTGGTCGCCCCGACGGCCCCCAGCGACGGGTCGCGCGTCGTCTGCATCGATCCGGGGCACGGCGGCTGGGACACCGGGTTCCAGCGCACCTGGGACGAGATGACCCCGAAGGGGCCGGCGCTCAACGAGTCGGAACTCAACCTCGGCATGGCCTACATGCTGAAAGCGGAGCTGGAGGCGCAGGGGATCACCGTCGTGATGACCCGCACCGGCGGCAATGCGGTGAATGTCTACGGCGAGGACGTGAACGGCGACGGCAAGACCATCTTCGACGGCGCCAACGATGCCGAGCGACGCCAGAATGCCGACTACGACGAACTCCAGGCCCGGATCAACATCTGCAACGCCGCCCACGCCGATATCCTCGTGTCGCTGCACATCAACGGGTACGATACCGATCCGAGCGTGAACGGGTACGAAGTGCTCTATACCGCCGCGCCCGCCCGGCCCTTCGGCGATCTCAGCCACCAGCTCGCGGACACGGTCTACCGCCGTATTTACACCTCGCTGTCGAGCTCGGGCTATGGCGGCACGGCCCGCGGCGTCAAGGACGATTCCGAGCTCGATGCCAACAAGTATCCCGGCTATGGCGCTTCGCAACACCTTCTGTTGCTTGGCCCGGAGATCAACACGCCGCTCCGCAAGCTCAAGCCCAGCGAGATGCCCGGAATCATCATCGAGCCGGTCTTCCTCTCCAACGAGGACGATGCCAACTTCATCGCCAACCCGGACAACCAGAAGCTCCTCGTGGACGCCTATGCCCAGGGCATCCTCGAGTACTTCGCCGCCAATCCGGGATAGGCGGCGGTCGCCCCTCCGGCGCGGGTGGACCGGACGCCGGGGCACGGCTATTGTTGGCATGAACGCCCCGGGACGCACATCGACCCTGACGGTCCCGGCCGGAGCATGACCGCATCCCACAGCCACCTCCAGCGAGCATGGCAAGGACATCGCCTCGTGACTGACCAGCCCCCCCTCCACGAAGCCGACCTGCACGAGAACGATCGCGACCATCGGGAACCCGACCGCACGACGACGCCCGCCGCGCCCCAGGTGAGCCGCCGCACCTTCGCCCTCGGCGCGGGTGCCATCGGCACCGCCGTGGTCGGGGCCGCGATCGGCCTCGATGCGCTCACCACCGAGGGTACCCGGGCCGCGCCGTCCGTCCCTGCCGCGACATCGCCGTCGATCCGCTTCCAGGCGGCCACCGCCACCCCCCCGCCGACCGCGGCGCCCACCGCCCCGCCCGCTGCCTCCGGAACGATTGCGGCCGGCATGGCGCTGGTGACCTCGCCGCGCCTGCCCCTGAAGGGCATCAGCTCGGCCCAGGCGGCGGCCCTGCTGAACGGCGCCCAGAGCTGGCGCGACCTCGGCAGCCCGATCGCCACGCCGGTGAAGCCCTATGCGATCGCCGGGATGGAGGGCAACGGCCTCGCCGCGCCGACGCAGGTCAACGACTACGCCGCGCTGGTGGCCGAACTCGCGAAGACGCCGGGCGGCGTCGCCGTCGTCCCTGTGGACCAGATCGACTTCCAGGTTGGCCGCCTCGATATCGACGGGGTGGATCCGCTGGCGACGGCCGCGAGCGCCGTCCGCGTCGGCGTGACGGGCGACATCATCCCCGGGCGCAACGTGGCGATCCACGCCCGGCAGTACGGCGACTGGTCGCATCCCTTCCTCAAGATGAGGGATTTCCTCAACAGCTTCGACGTCACGATGTCCAACTTCGAATGCGTCATCTCGGACACCATCGCGCCGCCCGAGGAATCCAACGCCAACACCTTCGACTTCATCGCCAGCTCCGACGTGATCGGCGCGATGAAGGAGTGCGGGATCGACGCGATCAGCCTCGCCAACAACCACACCGCCTGGAACGACGGCAGCTACGGCATCGACGTCTTCACGAACATGCTCACCCTGCTGGAGCAGGGCGGCCTGCCCTACTTCGGCGGCGGTCGCGACCTCGATCAGGCCCAGCTCGGCTTCCAGACGACGGTGGGGGACACCTCGATCGTCTTCCTGGGCATCGACGGCGTGACGGCCAACGTCGATTTCGCGGGGCAGATCGGCACGGTCGGCAACGACATCGGCAGCGGATTCGCGGGCGCGTCCGCCAGCAAGGCGGGGACCAATCCGCTCGACCTGGCGAAGGTCAACGCGAAGATCGCCTCCCTCGCGGGCGAGTACGACATCGTGATCCCCTACTTCCACATGGGAGAGGAATACGTCTGGACGGTGCCCGCCTGGTGCCAGCAGGTGACTCGCGCCGCGATCGACAACGGCGCGACGATGGTGCTGACGAACCACCCCCACCTGATCCAGGGCATGGAGACGTACAAGGGCGTGCCGATCATCTACTCCCTCGGGAACTTCGTCTTCGACGAGATGTTCAGCGTCGACACGCGCACCGGTTACGTGCTGGACCTGACCTTCAGTGGCAAGAAGGTCGCCGGCCTGCGCGTGCATGGCTTCGAGATCGAGGACTTCAACCAGCCACGCCTGATGAACGAAAGCGAGAACGCGGCGCTGATGGACCGCTTCTGGCGTTCGACCGACATGCTCGCCGCCCGCGGCTCCTGACGCCCCGGACCAGGCCGTATGAACCGGGGGCTGATGCGACCATCGTTCCCTGCGAGGTCCGTAGTGGCTCATACCCTCGCACCGGGCGAGGTCCCGGGCCACAGCCCGCTCCCGTTTGCGACCCGCCCGGATGGCCACAGCCCGCTCCCGTTTGCGACCCGCCCGGATGGCCGCAGCATCCCGTGCGTTGACCGAGGCGGCACTCACGACTGTCGTCTTCGGCCTCCAGGGATATGTTGTGCGTAGATGAGGCTCCCACCTTTCGGAATGCCTCCAACCCGGCTACGCCCGGACGATGACCTTGCCACCGATCGCGACGATCAGGAACTCACGCGATCCACGCCGGAACTGCACCTCCACTCCCGGCACGAGGTCGACGGTGCGGACATCGGTGAAGACGATCGCCGCCGGGCCAGCCATCACAGCGATGCGGTTGAGCTCAGGCCAGAGCGTGACCATCGTCAGCGGGCGGCCCTGGCTGCCCGGCACCGTGAGTTGCCAGACCGTGGAACTGGGCAGCCGGAAGGGTGCCGTCTCGACGGCGATCCCCAGCAGCTCGGCGATGCGCGGCACCGCCGCCGCATCGAACCGGAGGGTCTCGATGTGCGCGCTGCGGGAAAGGGCGGGCGCCGACCCACCACGACCGGCTTCATCGGATGTACTCATCACCCTCCCCCCTTTCCTCGCCACCTCGGCAACCATCGAGTATCGGAATCCGTCGCCCCGCGCCGCTCGATGGGCTCATCCCACCAGGCCGAACCCGGCGGCCTGGACCCGGAGCCGCCGATCGTTCAGACCCGGGTGGGCGCCTCCCCCGCTTCACGGAGCGCCTGGACCGCGCCAGTGATCCTGAGTGAGAGCGGAGCCCCGACGCCCACGGACACGGCCGCGACGGCGAACGCTGTGGGCGCACCTGCCGTTTGCGCCAACCATCCGATCCCGAAGGATGCCAGGGCCGAACTGAGGGCTATTGTCGCACCCCACGCGGCGTAGACCCGCCCACGCTCGTGATCGGGCACGGCCTCCGCGAGACTCGCCTGTCCGGCCACGATCGTGAATCCGTAGAGCGTGCCGAACCCGAACCAGCTGAGATAGATCACCGGCATCGGCGCCCCGAACGCGGCCGGAAGCAGGAAGAAGGCTCCCGCATAGCCGATCGTCAACGTCGCGGAGCGCCCGATGTGCGGCTCCACCCGGCGGACCAGCAGGCCCCCGGCCACCGCTCCCGCGAAGAAGGCCGTCGCCGTGAACGCATACGCCACCTGGGCCCGATCCCCCAGCTGCAGCGTCTCCTTCGTGTACACCAGCCCCGCCACCACCGCGCACGCGAACGCAACCTGGGTGAATGCATCGGCGGACGTCACTCCCCGCACGATGGACACACGCCCGACCGCCCGGATACCGGCTCCCATGTCTGCCCACGCCGTCCGGAGCAATCCGTCGTGCCGGGTCATGGCGCTGGCATCGCCGCCCGCGACCGGCGGAATCATCAGTCCCCGCAAGGCCAGGAGGGAGCCGCCGAACAGGAGCGCCTGGATCCAGAAGACGGGACCCGGTCCCAGCGCCGCCACGATCCCCGCCCCTGCCGCCGGCATCGCGACGAGGATCAGGCCGCCGGTGACTTGCGCCAGCGAGAGCGCCGTCACCAGCCGCCCTTCTCCCGCCACCAGCGGCACCGCAGCCAGCTCGGCCGGCCGGCCAATGGCTCCGCCGACCGCGATCAGCATGGCCAGGATCACCGTCTGCCAGATCTCCGCCGTGAAGGGGAGAAAGGAGACCAGAACCAGCCGTCCCGCATCGGCAGCCATCATCAGGCGACGCCGGTTCAGCCGGTCGGCGAGCAACCCGGTGATCGGGGCGAGGATCACGCCCGGCAGGATCTGCGCCAGCGCGACCAGGCCAACCGCCTGCGCCGATCCGGAGAGACCATAGACAAAGAGGGGCATGGCAATGGCCGCCAGCGCGCCACCCGAACCCGAGCAGACCTGCGAGCACCACAGTCGCCGGAAGTCCGGGTCCCTGAGCAACGTCGCGAATCCCGCCCGCGGCTCGCGTGCGGCGGTCATGGGTCCGGGAGTCGTATCGTCCGCTTCGATCGCGATCGCGGCCGACTCCGGCACGGAGGAGACGGACATGCTGGCACCTCGCATTCGCTGGTGGGGGGCGGGCATTCGGGTTCTTGTTCGTTCGATCCTAGGAATCGCCCCGTCACCCCGTATGCGG
>JBQCJS010000550.1:0-3223 GCA_051952485.1 Thermomicrobiales bacterium
GTCACGACAACCGAACCCGGCTCGATGCGGGAGAGCGCCGCGATATCGGGCGCCAGGGTGCGCACGGTGTCGGCCCCGGCGAAGACGGCATAGAGATCGCGCCCGCCGTCGAGCACGAGGTCCGGGCGGGCGCCCAGCGCGGCCGCGAGCGCGTCGCTGACCGGGATCTCGCCGTTCACCGGTCGCGCCGGGAAATCCAGTTCCAGCCAGGACGCATCGCTGTCGCGGCGGACGACCAGCGGGCCGCTCATGCTGGCGAACGTCACCGCATCCCAGTCCGGATGCAGGTGCCGGAAGACGACCGCCGCACTGGCGAGCGTCGCGTGGCCGCAGAGGTCGATCTCCCTCGCCGGGGTGAACCAGCGCAGATGATAGGGCTCGGGGGCATCTCCGGTCGCGACGAAGAAGGCCGTCTCCGAGAGGTTGTTCTCCCCGGCGATCGCCTGCAGGGTCTCGTCCGGCAGCCAGGCGTCGAGCGGGCAGACGGCGGCCGGGTTGCCGCCGAAGATCCGGTTCGTGAAGGCATCGATCTGGTAGAGCGGAATCTGCACGGGAACTCCCTGGCTACATGGTTGGGCGCGCACGGAAAGCGGTTACGGCCAGTTCGCGTGGCCATCGCGCGAATCGGCGCCGAAGCGGAGGGCCAGCAGGTCGAGCAGGATCAGGGCGAGCACGAAGACGATCAGGATGGTCATGGGAATCACTCCAGCCACATCGGGATGATCGAGACGACGACGAGCAGGCCGAGGATGCGATTGACCACCACCCAGCGGCGATGATCGTCCCCCTGGACGGAGCGGCCGATCGCCTGGCCGCCACCGGTCCAGAGCACCCAGTTGGGGACGAAGACCGCGATGAACACCAACGAGAGCACGAGCGCCAGGCGCGGCGCGGACGGGGCGAGCGCGGTGTATCCGGCGGCGGCGCTGAGCGCCATCCTACAGCCCGTCGGGTTGATCATCGTGTTGATTAACCCCGCCAGGAACACCTTACTGTTTCCGCGTCCGGCGTGGGAGAGATCGGGCGCGCCGGCGTGGGCGATCTTCCACCCCAGCCAGACCAGGTAGGCCGAGCCGATCGCCTGCATCGCCGTCCGCAGCGAGGGATGCTCGTGGACGAGCGTGCCCAGTCCCAGCGCGGCGACCGAGAGCAGCACCACGATCCCGAAGACGATCCCCAGCCCCAGCGTGACGCTGCGCCGCATCCCCACCTGCACGCCGGACGAGGCCAGCAGCACGTTGTTCGATCCCGGGCTGACGGTCATCGCCACCGCGAAGAGCACCAGCGAGAGGACGTTCTCGTTCATCGCGCCGCCACCCTGCTGGTCGCGTGGGGGATCGCGGCCCGATGCCGCCGGATCAGCCCACCCAGCCGGGCGATCCCGTCGTCGATCGTGGCGTCGTCGGAGCAGGTGAAGTTCAGGCGCAGATGCCGGGAGCCGCCGCCCGCGCCATCCCCGTTGCCGGGGAAGAATGCGGTGCCGGGCACGAAGACGATCCCCTCGTTGCGAATGGCGTCACGCACCAGGTGGCGGCTGTCGAGCCCCTCCGGCAAGGTGAGCCAGACGAACATGCCGCCCTCCGGTCGCGTCCAGGTGACGCCCTCCGGCATCTCCCGCGCCAGCGCGGCCAGCATCCGGTCGCGGCGGTGGCGGTAGACGGGCAGGATGCGGGCGATCTGGGCATCGAATCCGGTTTCCACCACGCCATGCACCAGCATCTGGTCGAAGGCGGAGCTGTGGAGGTCCGCCGCCTGCCGGGCGAGCAGGAGGGTCTGGATGATGGCGCGTGACGCGCAGATCCAGCCGACACGCAGGCCGGGTGCGATCGTCTTCGAGAAGGTGCCGGTATGGACGACGCGGGAACGCTCGATGCTGCCGGTGCGCATGATGTCGAGCGCGAGCAACGACGGCAGCGCCTCGCCCTCGAACCGCAACGCCTGGTAGGCGGCATCCTCGATCACCGGGATACCGAGTTCCTCGGCGGTGTCGAGCAGGCGTTCGCGCTGGGCGAGGGTCAGGGTCTCGCCGCTGGGATTGGAGAAGTCCGGCACGACATAGGCGACGGTCGGTGTCTGCCCCGGGGCAGGGTGCGCGCCGATGTGCTCGTCCGGCAGGGCCGCGTACGTCGGCTCGTAGACCTCGAAGGCCTGCAGGGCGCCGAGATAGGCCGGGACGGTGGTGAGCACCGTGTCACCGGGATCGAGCAGGACCTTGCCCAGCAGGTCGAGCGCCTGCTGCGATCCCGTCGTGAGCAGGATGTTCTCCTCCCCGCAGGGCGCCCAGAGGCGGGTCATGTGGGCAGCGATCCATTCCCGCAGCGGCAGGTAACCATCGCTCGGGGCGTACTGGAGCGCCTGCGTGCGGCGTGCGGGATCGGCAAGGATCGCGGCGGCGGTGGCGGCCAGGGACTCCGCCGGGAAGAGCGCCGGATCGGGGATGCCCCCGGCGAAGGAGATGATGCCGGGGCGGCCCAGGAGTTTCAGGAACTCCCGGATCTCGGAGGGCTTGAGGCGGTCCGTGCGCCCCGCGAGCGCGCGGCTCCAGTCGAATCCCTCCGTCCGCTCCCGGGCGACGGTGGACGTGGGGGTGGAGGTGGTCGATGCGAGCGATGTATCCATGCGTGGGCCATCCTGGATCGAGACAACCGGGCCGATGGCGACGAATGTATCAGGACAATGATCCATTGTCACTGTTATTGTCACTATGACAATCCATCGCGTATCATCGTGGCATGAACGATTCCTGGACCCCCGACCTCTTCGACCACGATGGCTCCACGCTCCACGAGCGGCTGGTGAGCGCCGTGCGCGCCGGCATCGCCTCCGGCGCGCTGGAGCCGGACGACCGGATGCCCACGCATCGGGAGCTGGCGAGCCGGCTCGGCATCGGCGTCGGCACGGTGACGAAGGCGTATGCCGAAGCGGAGCGCCTCGGCCTGCTGACGAGCGCGGTGGGGCGCGGCACCTTCGTCGCGGCGTCCACCCGCTCCCTGCACCCGGAGCCGTGGCCCGCCGAGGCCGCGTCCGATGCGCCGACCATGCAAGCCGCCCCGGTCGACCTCTCGCTGAACCTGCAGAATCTCGCCTTCGCGGCGCCAAGGATCGGCGATGCCCTGGCGCGGTTGCGCCTGCGGCCCGATCTCGCAGAGACGCTGGGGGTCGCGCCGCCCGCCGGGTTCCCCCATCACCGGCGGGCGCTCGCGGCCTGGTTCCGCCGCGTCAC